>JAAZFK010000125.1 GCA_012511735.1 Clostridiaceae bacterium
ACTTTCTTTGCCGTCTTCGTCAGCTTCATGTTGTCGTGCCCGGCCCGTGTATTCTTTCTCGGGGACGTTCTCTCATAACGTTTCCCATAGGTCAGATGGTCGGCGTCTTCTTCCAGGTGGAAAGCACGCTTCCTTAAGTCCAATGGCGCATTCAAATAAGTCCAGTCGCGCGCGCTTTGAGGGCCACCGCCGCGCACGTTGAAGGCCAGCCGTCCTTTGGCCATGAGAAATCTTCCCATCTTGTAAACTTTTATTGCCGCAAGAGCGGCAATATTTTTTGGGAGGAATGAAGATGCATTCAAACTATTTGGCTGCCCTTCGAGCCGTATTTAACGGCATCAGTCAAAGGCAAGCCGCAAAAGCACATGGAGTGTCACGGGACACCATCGCCATCCTCGTACGCTTCGCAGAATCGAAAGGCTGGTCTGACCTTGACGACCTGGAGAAGATCACCCCAGCGGATCTGGAACCAGCCATGGCCCGCCAGCCAGGTCCAGGTGCTAACCGGGACCAAAGCTATGTCATGCCGGACTATGACTGGGTCCACGAGGAACTGGGCAAGGCCCATGTGACGCTGGTCATGCTGTGGGAGGAGTATGCAGAGCGCTGCATCGCTGCCAACAAGCGATATTACGGTGAGACCCAATTTCGGCGCTACTATCATCAACACGCCAAGCAAAAGAAGGCCACCATCCGCCTAAGGCACAAACCTGGCCTTGCCATGCAGGTAGACTGGGCAGGATCCAAGATTGGCTACTACGACGAAGAGCTATCAAAGATGAGGGAAGCCCATCTCTTCGTGGCTGTGCTCCCTTGCAGCCAGCTTATCTTTGCCGATGTCTTTCGAGACGAGAAGCTTCCAAGCTGGATCAAGGGGCATGTCAATGCTTTTGCCTACTACGGCGGGGTCCCCAAAACGGTTGTCCCGGATAATTTGAAGACAGGCGTTTCAAAGGCTCAATTCTATGAGCCGGGAATTAACCAGTCTTACCAGGAACTTGCCTCCTACTACGGGACGGTCATCCTGCCTGCCCGGGTACGAAAGCCCAGGGACAAGGGTGCCGTCGAGAATTCCGTTAAAATTGCTTCCCACCGGATCCTCGGCAAACTTCGCAATAAAGAGTTCCACAGCCTCTTTGAGCTAAAGGCCAGTGTCGCCGAATGTTTGGAAGCCATCAACTCAGCCCCCTTAACAGACAAGAGCATGAGCCGGTGGGATGCTTTCCTAGAAGAAGAAAAGGACTACCTGCTCATGCTCCCTGAAGTACCCTTCGAGCTGTCAGAATGGCGGAAGGCCAAGGTTCAACCCAATTGCCACATTGCCTTCCAAGGCCATTACTACTCCGTACCTTTCGAGCATCTTGGTGAAGACGTCGAAATCCGGGCAACTACGAGTACTGTAGAGATATTCTATCACCATCAACGGGTGGCGTCGCACCTGAGATTACATGGCAAGAAAAAGCGCTACCAGACGGTCGATGACCATATGCCGCCCAATAAGCTCTTCTTTGCTAACTGGGATGCCGAGCGTTTCATCAACTGGGGCAAGCAGATGGGCCCAGCCTGCGCAGAGGTCATTAGACGGATACTGGACCGGGCTGTCATCGAACAGCATGCTTACCGGGGCTGTTTTGGCATCCTGAGCCTTCGGGACAAGTATGGGACTCAACGTCTTGAGCAGGCTTGTGCTCTCCTTCTCACACGCTCCCGGGTTCCCGGTTACAGCCAGGTCAAGCGTGTCCTGGAAAAAGGTGAAGACCTCAAAGACAACAAGAAAACCTACACCGTCAAGGTTGAGCAAGGTGCCCCGCGCGGTTTCCGGCGAGGATCAGAGTATTACGGCAGTGACGACCGAAGGAAAGGAAGTGAATCTAATGTTAAGAAATGAAACCATCCATAAATTGAAATCCATGAGACTCTCAGGATTTGCTCTCGCGCTCGAGGATCAATACCAAACAAATGGCATCGATGACCTGGACTTTGATACACGCCTTGGCTTACTGGTCGACCGTGAGTATGCGCAACGGAAAAACAATCGAATCCAACGCCTAATCAGCCAAGCCAAATTCCGGGACAGCAACGCCTGTATTGAGGATATCAACTACAGGGCAGACCGCAAGCTGGATCGACAGATGATCTTAGAACTTGCGACCTGTCAGTACATTCCTCTTGCTAGAAATGTCAACATCTTTGGTGCGACAGGTGCCGGCAAGAGCTATCTGGGTCAGGCCCTGGGAAATGCTGCTTGCCGCAAGGGTATAAAGACACGTTATGTGCTTTTGCCGGATCTCTTTGAAGAGTACAGATGGGCCGAACATCAGGGGGTGGAAAAACTCATGAAGTTCAGGAAGCTCTATACGAACGTGCCGCTTTTGATCATTGACGAGTGGCTTCTATTTCGGATCAATGAGGAAGAATGTCAGATTCTTTTACAGATCATTGACCGGCGGTCAGCTCGAAAGTCAACCATCGTCATCTCGCAGTTTGACTCCCATGAGTGGTTGGACCAGATGCCCATTCAAGTGGCGGCAGAAGCTATTACCGACCGGCTGACGGCTCAAGCCTATACCATCACAATTGAGGCCAAGGAGTCTATGAGGATGCTCTAAGCCCTACACCGAGGTCTTTTCAGCCAATTGGCCTTCATTAAGCGCGCGGGTGGACTTTGTCATCCGCGCCGATGGCCTTTACACGGCGCGCAGATGGACTTCGTTAAGCGTGGTTTCCAAGGGCAATTGGATCACTGATATTTTCTATCGATCAAACGATGTGATCAATATCAATTTCACGAACGGCCGTGACAACGGCAATGTGACCATAAAACTGACGGGAAATAAATTTGAGTTTATGACTCTGACAGGAAGGTCAGAGGATAAGGAGTGGAAGAACACGGATATGGGAGGGGTTTACAAGGCGGCACTCTTCCCGGATATCGCGATTTATCCCAGTCGTTTTCCGTTGCGGTAAGGCACTGTTGAAAATTGTTTCGTAGCCATTTTGTAAAGTCATTAGCTTAGTCGGGGAGTGTGGACAAAACATAATCATCAAAGATTAATCTCAGGGTGCCCTTTCCCAAAGCATCACTTAAGGAGGTTTATAATCTGGTATCTTGGTATAGAAAGCATATTACTAGCAATGCAATACGAGGAAACCGCCAATGGAAAAAACTGTGACATATCTTTACCCTGATACTGACAAGGCAGCGCATTTAAAGGTATTCCAGGATCGTACTACTCAGATTAAGGCTTTCTATTTCACACGCGATAGTGTTAAAACCGTTGAGAAGCTGGAATCCGCAACAAATTATTCTGTTTATTTCCTCTTTGATAAATCTGGAGATAATGACTTGACAACTGTATATGTCGGCCAATCAAAGAATGGTGCTTCCCGAATGGAGAGCCATCGGCAAAATAAGCAGTTTTGGTCCTATTGCATTATGTTTGTAACAGATAACAATTCATTTGATGCCATGACCATTGACTACATGGAATACCACTACATCAAGAAACTGAAAAAGAGCAGCCAGTACTTATTGGACAACCGAGACATGCGCACCAGCGTGCCTGTGATAAGCATTTATGACAGACCGATTATAATGTCATATATTGAGCAGATTGATTTTCTTTTGCGTGCGGAAGGTGTGGAATTCTCCGAAGAATACTTACCGCCAACAGTCAAATACTACTCTCCAGCATCAAAGAAATACTCCGCAAAACTCTTTGTTCAAGATGGGAAATTCATCCTTGCTGCCGGTTCGATTATTGTGAGGCCAATTGAATCTTCAAAAGAGTGGTCGGATGACGGAAGGTTCTTCAATCGCAACAACAGGATTATTGATAAATGGCTGGTCGAGGAGAAAATCTCCGTCGAGGGACAGTCTTTCAGGGCAAACGTTAATTTGAGTTTTGATAGCCCTTCAATGGCAGGTTCTTTCGTGACTGGCAGGAGCACAAACGGCTGGGGCTTTTTCAAAGGACTGGATGAATTGAGGAATACGTAATCTAGGGTCAACTGCACAAACGTGAAAGGGCTGATATCAGGGCATTAGAGGTTGATTTGGGGTATAATAAATGCATGAGAAATGTACCAATTGAACCAAAACCCTTGCATTTGGAGAACCTATGAACCGACGTCGAAGTAAGCAAATTGCCTTTCATGATACGCCCAATGGATTTCAGGGCACACGCATCTTCCCTGATAACCGGTGGGTGAGACTATCGAAGATCGTCCCCTGGGATCTGGTGGATGAGATCTACGCAAGAAACTTTGAAGATCGTACGAATGGGAATGTGGCCATTGACAGCCGCATTGCCTTTGGTGCCTTGATCATCAAAGAAGAACTGTGCTTGTCTGACGAGGAAACTGTCTGCATGATCTGTGAGAATCCTCATTGCCAGTACTTTCTGGGTCTTTCGGAATTCACAGATGCCGCTCCATTTGATTCCAGCAAGATGGTGGCCTTTCGTCGTCGGTTCCCACTCGAGGCAGTCGCTCAGATCAATGAAGCGATTCTTCGTGCCCAGTCTGAAGAAGATGAAGCTCCCCGTGATCGTGATGATGACACGGATAACCATGGCACCTTGATCCTGGATGCCACCTGTGCTCCAGCGGATGTGCATTATCCCACGGACGCCTCGGTCTTAAACGACGCGCGTCTGCTGAGTGAACGTCTGATCGATGAACTTCATGATCCGTCAGAGGGTCGACCTAAGCCACGCACCTACCGCAAGAAGGCTCGCAAGAGTTATCTGCTTCTTGCTCGAAGCAAACGTCCAGGGTATCGTCTCATCCGTCATACGATCCGTGCACAGCTACAGTTTATTCACCGCAACCTCGGCCATATTGAAAGATTGAGTGAACGACATCCCTTGACAGCGAAGCAAGAAAGGGAACTGGCGGTTGTCATGCAAGTCCATGATCAGCAGCGTGAGATGTATGATCTTCGCAAACGTCAGGTACCCAACCGTATCGTGAGCATAAGTCAGCCACATGTGCGTCCGATTGTACGTGGCAAGCGCTCTGCTCGGGTGGAGTTCGGAGCGAAGGTTGCGATGAGCTTGGAGGATGGTTACGCCCGGATTGAAAAGCTCTCCTGGGATGCCTTCAATGAATCACAGACCCTGCAGGACAGCTGTGAACGCTACCGGGAACGCCATGGTTATTATCC
>JAAZFK010000126.1 GCA_012511735.1 Clostridiaceae bacterium
ACAGGCTGGCACTGGCACCCAGATCGGCTGCGAAACCCTGATAGGGTTCCAATTTAACCATATCCATGCCAACAGACTTGATGATCCGGTAACCCCCGACGGACGTGCCGATGGCCATGACCAGGGAACAGAGAATCATCATCCAGATGGGCACCGTGAAGCTTTGTGTTCCTGTTTGCCCACGATTGAGATAAATCCCCAGAATAAAGACGGCCATAAACTTCTGGCCGTCCTGGGCACCATGCATAAAAGCCATGCCCGCCGCCGCTCCCACCTGCGCCTTGCGAAAACCTTGGGCTAATCCCCTGCGGTCGCGGCCGCCGAAGATCGAAACAAGCAGACGGGTCGTCACAAAACCGGACAAGAAACCGAGCACGGAGGAGAGAAGCAGGCCATATAAAACCTTCATCCACTCCGATCCATTGATGCCCGACAAACTGCTGTGGATCGCGATGGCGGCGCCGGAAAGACCCGCGATCAAGGCATGGCTTTCACTTGTCGGTATGCCGAGCCGGGAAGCCGCGGTCGCCCAGACCACAATCGCGAACATGGCGGCGCATAGGCCGACGATGCTGACATGGGCATCATCTCCGAAATCGACCATCTTGAAGATGGTTTCCGCGACCGTCGCGTTGACCATGGTCATGACAAAGACACCCAGGAAATTCATGACTGAGGCCATGACGATGGCGGCCCGGACCGAAATTGCCCGGGTGGACACAGCAGTAGCGATGGCATTGGGGGCATCAGTCCATCCATTGACCAGGATTACCCCCAGCGTCAGCAGGGTGGTGATGGCCAAGAGGGGATTTGAGGCGACGTCGCGCACAAATGACAGAAAATCGATCGCCATGATCTAGAGTTCGCTTTCTCCTAGTAGGAAGGGTTGTTCGCGTTCTCGCGTTTGGGCATGCCGCCCCGCATGGCGTCGAACAGCGACTTATCCGCCATGGAAACGTTGATGGATGAGATGAATTGCTGGTTGTTTCTCGTTTTCATCAGAAGATTGAGCATGGTCTCGGTCACTGCGGCCGTTTCAAGCTGTGAGAAAGTTTTCCGAAGGAGCCAGATGGCATCCAGTTCCTTGTCTGACAGAAGCAGTTCCTCACGGCGTGTCCCCGAGCGGGTGACGTCGATGGCGGGGAAGATACGCTTATCGGCCAGCTTGCGGTCCAGGATGACCTCCATATTACCCGTTCCCTTGAATTCCTCAAAAATGACTTCGTCCATCCTGGAACCCGTCTCAATCAAGGCAGTCGCGATAATGGTGAGGCTGCCGCCATGTTCGATGTTCCGGGCGGCGCCGAAGAATCGTTTTGGCCCATAAAGAGCGCCGGGATCAAGTCCACCCGACAATGTGCGTCCGGTCGGGTTGATGGTCAGGTTATAGGCGCGACCCATGCGTGTAATGCTGTCCAGCAGGATCACCACGTCATGTCCCAGCTCAACCAGGCGCATGGCGCGTTCCAGAACCAGTTCCGTGATGCGGACATGGTTCTCAGGTGTCTTGTCAAAGGTGGAGTAGACCACTTCGCCATCGATGGACCGCTGCATATCGGTCACTTCCTCAGGCCGTTCATCAATCAGGAGCACAATCAGTTTTGCCTGGGGATTGTTGACCGTAATGGCGTTGGCGATTTTCTGCAGAAGGATGGTTTTACCGGCTTTGGGAGGTGAAACAATCATGCCGCGCTGACCCTTGCCGATGGGACATACCAGGTCGATGACGCGTGTGGACAATTCCTCGCGGACGGTCTCCAAGGTATAGCGCTCCTTGGGATAGATGGGGGTCAGCCTGTCAAAATGAGGGCGGCGGATCATCTTCTCCGGCGCCTGTCCGTTGACTTCGCGGATGTAAAAAAGCGCCCGGTAACGGTCATTGTCCCGCTGCTGCCTGACAGGTCCTGTCACCAGGTCGCCGGTGCGAAGCCCGAAGCGCCTGACATATTGAGGCGGTACATAAATGTCCCGGTTGCTTTGGATATAGTTCTCGATCCGAAGAAAACCGTAACCTTCCGGCATGACTTCCAGAACGCCCGTCATGATGTCCTGGGCCTGTTCAGCCTGCTTATCTTCCTCCCCCTCCTGCGCAGGGCCATTCTCCCCGGTTGCCCCGGCCGTCGGGTCTTCTTCCGCGGCGGGGATCCCGTTCTGGGCTTCCGGCTCCTGAGTCGATTTTTTCTTGGGGGTTACTTTGGTCGATTTTCTTGTTGAAGTCTTTTTCGCGCTTGTTTTAGGCTTTACGTCTTCGGGTTTTTCTTCCGGTTCCACCTTTTTCGGTTCAGCTTTTACCGGTTCGGGCTCCACTGCTTCCGGAGCGGCGGCACCGTCGATCGCCAATTCCGATTCCTCAGCCATACGCGTCAAAAAATCAATTAACTGCTGCTTTGTCATTCTACTCGTATCCGACGGCGTCAAAAGGCCGGAGATATGCGCGATGGCCGAAAGATCCTTCTTGGTTTTCCCTCGGAAATCAGGTAATGCCATATTCGTTCCTCAACTTCACTTACTTCAATCTACTCTATCCGCTTCCATGTACGAGCTGCACTACGCAAACATGCGCGCCTGCGTCACCCGTTTCCTAATCTGTCATTGATTAAACCGGGAAAACTCGAAATGAATTTCAAACACAACTCCCTCGTTTTGACAGCTGAATGTCAAATGTCTCAAAACGTCACAAGGGGGA
>JAAZFK010000127.1 GCA_012511735.1 Clostridiaceae bacterium
CTGGTGTTCCAGAGCAAGGCCAAGGTGACACAAAAATCGCTCTCCTCACCCATCATGATTGAGCGCAAAGGAAGGTAACCGAAGATGACCGAGTCACAGGACATGGCCAGACTTGAAGCCCTGCTCTTTGTAGCGGGGGATCCCGTCAAGCTGGATGAGCTGGCTAGTTTGCTGGATAAAACGGAAGAAGAGGTGGAAGCCCTTTTGGAGCAGCTCACCCGCCGTTACCAGCGTGACCCTCAATCAGGGCTGATTTTAAGAGAACTTGAGGGGGCCGCCGCCCTGGCCAGTGCGCCGGAACAAGCGGAACTGGTCGAAGCCTTCTATGGCAAGGTCCGGGAGCAGAAGTTGACCGACGCAGCCTACGAAACCCTGGCCGTCATCGCTTACAACGCGCCGGCCACCCGCGCAGAGATAGAGACCGTGCGGGGGGTGGACAGCGATTCCGTAGTGGCCCGCCTGATCGAGCGGGGACTGGTCCGGGAAGTGGGGGTGCTGGACGCACCGGGAAGACCCGCGCTTCTGGACGTAACGGAACAGTTTTTACTGGACTTCGGGCTCAAATCCACCCGGGAACTGCCTGCGGTCGACCTGCTTATGTACGATACCGTGACCCGCTTCACCGAAGGAGAAAAAGACATGCACAGCCAAGCGGCTCCCAAGCCTCTGGTCATCGCCATCGATGGGCCCTCGGGGTCCGGCAAGAGCACGGTGGCCCGCCTGCTGTCCGAACATCTGGGTATTTTGACCCTGGATACAGGCGCCATGTACCGGGCTTTGGGCTATAAAGCCCTGCGTTCCGGCATCCAGCCCTCGGACGGGGAAGCCGTCCGGGTCATGCTGGCCTCGACCGTCATGGAGATCGACCTGTCCGACCGGGTGCAGAAGACCCTGGTCGACGGCGAAGACATGACGCCCTACATCCGGACGCCGGAGGCCTCCAAGGCCGCGTCCGACATCAGCGTCCTGCCTGTTTGCCGCGACTATTGTGTCCGCATCCAGCGGGAATTGGGCCAACGCCAGGCCCTGATCCTGGAGGGGCGGGACATCGGGACCTATGTCTTCCCCGATGCGCCGGTCAAGTTTTTCATCACCGCCTCGCCGCAAGCCCGGGCGCAAAGGCGGCTGAAAGACTTGGAAAAGGCGGGAGTTGAGACCAGCCTGGAAGAGGTCATGCAGGAGATGGAGAAGCGTGACCGCCAGGACGCAGAGCGGGAGCTGGCGCCGACCAAACGCGCCCCCGACGCCATTCACATCGATTCCAGCGGGATGACCGCAGCCGAGGTTGTCCAGGCCATGATTGACGTGATCCGGCAAAAAGAGCGCCAGCAGCCCGGCTGGACAAGCCAGTCAGGGGATGGAACCCAATGAGAGACGCGGACAGCTTGAAGTCTGAACTGGCGGGAGCGGATAAGTTTTCCGCCTGGATCCGAGGGACCGTCCGCGTCCTGGCCGCTCTCTTCCTTTGGCCTGTTTATCTGCCCCGCCGCGAAGGACAGCTGATGGAGCCGGAGGGGGAAGGTTGCATCCTGATTGCCAACCACCACAGCATCCTGGATCCTATCTTTGTCACCTTTTTATATCCTTCCCCGCGCTTGAGCATCGTGGCCAAGCAGGAGCTTTACCGGATGAAGTTGATCGGCCGGATTCTCAAGGCCTTCCGCTCCATCCTGCTTGACCGGTCCATCGCCGATGTCCGGGCCAGCAAATTGATTCTGTCCCAGATCAAGGACGGCCGGGTGGTGGGGATCTTCCCTGAGGGGACACGCGTCAAACCCCAGGAAGCCGCGACCGCCCAGCTCCACGCCTCCATTCTCATCTATGCCATCAGACGGGGCATCCCGCTTTTGCCCGTCTCCATTCAACCCCGCTACGGCTTTCTTGGCCGGCCGCGCTACATCTTCAGCCAACCGGTCCGATACGGGCTGAATAAGAGTGGGGCCCCTTCCAAAGAGGAGCAGGAGGCCATGGCGAGGGAGCTCATGCGCCGCATCTATCAGGGGGCGGGTCTGGATTACAATCATCCGAAAGAAAAAGAATACCGCGAAATCTTTGAGGAACGAGTCACCGAGACACCCGTCCAAAACCTGGTTCCGGTAGGTAAGAAGGGGAAGAAGCGTGGAGATTGAAGTCGCCAGGTCCTCAGGCTTTTGCCCCGGGGTCAGACGGGCCGTTGATCTGGCCTACCAGACGCTCGAAGAAGGTGACGGTACCCTCTGGCTCTTTGGCGCCCTGGTCCACAATGAGCAGGTGATCGGCGACCTCCTGGAGCGGGGAGCCAGACTGGCCGATTCCGTGGAAGAGATTCCGGAAGGATCCAGTGTCCTGATCCGGGCACACGGGATTTCGCCCGCGGTTGAGCAGGCGCTTCTGGCCAAGGGCGCGACCATCCTGGACGGCACCTGCCCCTTTGTCAAAAAAATCCAGACTCTGGTTGCCAAGGCCTCGGCCCAGGGCAAAGGTGTCATCATGACCGGGGCGGCGGATCATCCGGAGGTCATCGGTGTCACCGGCTACATGGAGCAGGGAAGTCCGGTTCTGATTGAAACCCTGGAAGAGGCCCGCCAGCTGGATTTTGACGATCGGGAGTGGATTCTTGTCTCCCAGACCACCTTCTCGGATGAACGGTGGAAACAAA
>JAAZFK010000128.1 GCA_012511735.1 Clostridiaceae bacterium
GCATGTTTTCCAACGGAAAAGGTCGAAGACCTGACCGCCCGTCTCTTCAAGTTCCTTTGTAAAATGACGTTGAATCAAAGACGATAATTCGCTCATGCCAACACCCTGCCTCTCTTTTGTCCCCGGTTTGATGCTTTACGGTGCCGCAAACGGCCCGCAACATACCCTATGTAGTATGTTAACTTTGATGTTACTACTAAATGTTGTGTTGTTTTGTTACAGATTGATGACAAAATAACAAACGGTCGTCCAATCACCGTGTTATGATGAAAAAGATTCAAAATCAGCCGGAAGGACGACCTTTATGACACACTCCCGCTTATCCGGATCAAGGCGGATCCTGGCAGCCTTGCTTATTTTACTCCTGGGCCTTGCGGCATGCGGCATTAACCAGGACCTGCTGGGCAGCTGGCAACTCACAGATGCGGCTGATACCGGCATGGACCCCACCACCCGCTTCGAGTTTCGCGGCGACCGGACCCTGCTGGTAACGCCTGTCACCCCGGGTCTGGTTCTGACCTATACCTCCAGCCCCGGCGGTGATTTGAGCATCACAAGCAAGCGTGAAGGATCCAGTCTTTTAACCGTTAAGATGAAATATAAACTGACAGGGGATCAGCTGGAGATCACCGACGAGGATGGCCGAACCCTGATTTTTACCAAGCTTGATTCTCCAGCTCCCTGAGCAGGCTTTCCCTGTCATTGGACAGGCCATCGATACAGACACGCTCCAGAAGTTTTTCCAATAGAAGCCCGATCTCAGGCCCCTGGTAACCTTTGGCTTTAAGCTCGTGTCCGTCAACCGCCAGGTCTGCCAGAGAGAGGGCTCTCCCCTCCGAGATCAGTTTCCGGGCCAGGCGCACGACCTCCTGGAGATTTGCTTCCTGGTCGCTGCCGGCCGGGAATCGGGCCAGCGCGTCGGCCTTTCGAAGTTCCAGCACGTCGAAAAATGTCTTTTGCCCCCAATGATGAAGCAGACGCCAAACCGCTCTTTCCTCCGCTTCCAACCCCTCATTCTTAGACCGGGTCAAGAGGTCGATCTCTTGTATCTCCTTCTTGGAAAATCGAAGATCCCTGGCGATGGAAGCTGCGTCACCTTCACAGTCAAGCTGATCCACATCGTAAAGAAGCGCCGCCAGCCGTTTGACCGGATCGGCGGTAAGACCGGTCAGCCGCTTCACCGCCAGCTCATAGGAACTGAGACCGTCCTCCGTCCGGGACTGCCGCAACAGTTCAAGCTGGGGGATCAAGACTTCCATGACCTCCCCATAATCCTCCAGCACCGAAGCCGCTTCAGGTCCCGCCAACAGGCGCTCAAGCTCAATGCGCACGCGTTCGGGCGCGATGTGGCTGAGCAGTTGCCGCTTACGGCCCATGGCCATTGAAGTCTCCGACTCCAAGGCGAAACCCAGCTGGGATCGGAAGCGCAAAGCCCGCAAGATTCTGAGGGCGTCTTCACTGAAACGTCTGTCCGGGTCCCCGACGGCGCGGATCAGGCGGAGGGCCAGATCCGCCCGGCCTCCCCAAGGGTCGATCAATCCCCGCGAAGGATGCCAGGCCATGGCGTTGATGGTGAAGTCCCTCCTGGC
>JAAZFK010000129.1 GCA_012511735.1 Clostridiaceae bacterium
AAGGAGGACAAGATGCCGAAGTTGAAAAGCATGAAAGTTCAGGCCTTGCGCGCCGCCTTTCCACTGACCATTCCCATCATGGCCGGTTTCCTGTTTTTGGGCACGACCTACGGAATCTATATGCGGCTCTCGGGATTCAGCTTCTGGTACCCGGCGCTGATCAGCCTCTTGGTGTTCGGCGGCTCCCTGCAGTTTGTTCTGGTTCCCTTGCTGCTTGCGCCTTTTGCGCCTCTGGAAACCCTGGTTTTGGCTCTTTTTCTCCAGGCCAGGCATCTTTTCTACGGCATTTCCATGCTGGATCAATACCATAATTTGGGCTGGAAACGCTTCTACCTGATATTCGCTCTTTGCGACGAGACCTTTTCCGTCGCCTATTCGGCCCGCATCCCCCAAGGGGTGGACGCCGGCTGGTTTTATTTTTTTATCAGCCTGCTCAACCATCTCTATTGGTTCCTGGGGTCACTGGTGGGGGGCCTTGCTGGTTCCCTGGTCCAGTTTGAAACCAGGGGCCTGGACTTCGTTTTGACGGCACTTTTTCTAGTGATCTTCCTGGATCAATGGAGCAGCAAGGGGCAGCATCTCCCTGCCCTGACCGGAATCCTGGTCTCCGTGGCCGGCCTTCTGATCTTGGGGCCTGACTCCTTTCTTTTGCCTGTCATGGCAGCCATCCTGATTCTGCTTACCCTAGGACGCAAACTTGTCGAAAAGGAGGCTCTCCAACCGTGACCATGCTTGAACGATTTCTAACGGTTGCCATCTGCGTCGCGGCCACCCAGTTTACAAGGTTTTTGCCCTTCCTGGTTTTTTCAGACAAGAAGGAGCCGCCCGGCCTGGTTGTGTATCTGGGTAAGGCGCTGCCCCCTGCCTTATTCGCCATGCTGACGGTTTACAGCCTGAGACATGTGAGCCTGGCTGTCCGGCCTTACGGTTTGCCCGAACTCCTGGGACTACTGATTACGGGCCTGCTCTATTTTTGGAAGCGGCAGATCCTGCTCCCCATCGCGGGCGGAACCATCGCCTACATGCTGATGATCCGCTTGATTTTCTGATGGGAAGGCGGAAGGCCTGGTCGATCTTCCGTTGACAAGGCTTGTAAATCAAGTACACTGTCAAATAATATGCATATTTATAAGAATCTTTAATCCTGGACGGAGTGTCACATGATCGTAGCAAAATTTGGAGGCAGCTCTTGCGCCAACAGCCTGCAGTTTAAAAAAGTGAAACAGATTGTCGAGGCGGATTCCCGCCGCCGGGTCGTCGTGGTTTCGGCGCCGGGCAAGGACGGGGACAAGAGCTTCAAAATCACGGATACCCTGCTTCTTTGTTATCAGCTGGCCCGCGAACAACTGGATACGGGTGAAATATTCGAGGAAATCGCGGATCGTTTCAGAGAGATCCGAAACGGACTGGGACTGAAGCTGGATCTGGAGTCAAGGCTGGAAGAGATTCAGGACAGGCTTTCGTCCGGCGCCAGCCAGGACTATGTGGCCAGCCGGGGGGAGTATCTCAACGCCTTGCTGATGGCGGATTACCTGGGCTTTCACTTCGTTGACGCGTCGGAACTCATCCGCTTTGACGACCAGGGGAAGTACGACCAGGCTGCCACCTACCAGCTGCTGGAAGCCTTTTGGGCTCAGCTGGAAGATCAGGCGACCGGCATCGTGGTGCCGGGCTTTTACGGGGCGGACGGGGATGGAAGAATCGTGACCTTTCCCCGTGGAGGATCCGACATCACCGGTGCCATTCTGGCTGCCGGCCTGGACGCTTCGCTTTACGAGAACTGGACGGATGTGACGGGCTATCTGGTGGCCGATCCCAAGATCATCCAAGGTCCGGAGACCATTGATTGCCTGAGCTACAATGAGTTGAGAGAACTCAGCTACTCGGACTCCCAGGTCATTCAGGCGGACGCCATTGCGGCAACCAGGGAGGCGGGGATTCCGATTCAAATCAAAAATACCAATTCGCCCCAAAACCCGGGCACTGTCATCCAGATCGAAAAGGCGCCTTCAGGGCGACTGGTAACGGGGATTGCCGGGCAGAAGGATTTCACGGTCATCAACTTAAAGAAATATGACAAAAATCAGGATGATGGTTTTTTGCGCAAGATCTGCACGGTCTTTGAAGCGCACAAGGTGACCATCCACCACATGCCGACTTCGCTCGATACCATTTCGGTCATTTTCCGGATCGACGACAACAATGAGTTAAAGCAGATTCTCGAGCAGCTGCAGCTCTACTGTAAGCCCGACCAAAGCAGTTGTGAGACGGGGATGGCCCTGATCGCCGTGGTCGGTGAGCAAATGGCCTTCCAGCCGGGGCTTGCCGGCAAGGTTTTCGGGGCGCTTGGCGACCAGGGCGTCAACGTCCGCATGATTACCCAGGGATCCAGCGAGTACAATATCGTCATCGGGGTGGAAAACCGTCAGTACCGACAGGCGGTCTTTGCCCTCCACGACTGTTTTTTCGGGCAGGAGGAGAACAACGGCCGGGCATAGGCTCCAGGCGTAAAACGAGAAGGAGTTATTCATGAAGATTGCGCTGCTTGGTTTTGGCACGCTTGGCCAGGGCATCTACCGCATCCTTGAAAGGAAGAGGGAAGAGCTGGAACGATATGCCGGGCAGACGGTTGAGATCAAGAAGATTCTGGTGCGTGACCCGCAAAAACCAAGGGGGGTGCCGATTGAAGGTCTGCCCTTGACGGCTTCCTTCCAGGAGATACTCCAGGATGAATCGATTGAACTGGTCTTTGAAGTCATGAGCAGTGGCTCCAAAGGGATCGAATACAATGCCCGCCTGCTGGAGGCAGGCAAGCAGGTCATCAGCGCCAATAAGGCGGCCGTCGCGGCCTCTTTTTTCGAGCTTCAGGAGACAGCCCGCAAATCAGGTGTTCACTTTCGTTTTGAAGCCGCGGTCGGAGGGGGCATCCCGCTTCTGGATCCCCTGGGCAAGATCAGCCGGCTCAATGAAGTGGACCGGTTGACGGGTATTTTGAACGCGTCAACCAACTATATTCTGACCGAAACCTGCACAGGCCAGGAAGAGAACAAAGTGCTGCAAGAGGCAAGACGTCTGGGCATTTTGGAAGAGGACCCGGCCGATGACCTGGAAGGTTTCGACGCCAGAAGAAAGCTTGCCATCCTGGCCAGCATGCTGCTCAAGCAGGAAATCGATGAGTTGCAGATCCCCACCATCGGGATCTGCAGGCTGTCCGCGCCCGATTTCGACTGGGCCGGGTCGCAAGGCCGTCAGCTCAAGCTGGTTGCCTCGCTGATCAAACAGAATGACACTTACTGCCTGTCTGTCTTGCCAACCGCGCTTGAAAAAGACCACCCCATGGCCCGTACAGCAGGCTTGATGAACCGTGTCCTCCTGGAGGCTGACTTGACAGGCCCCCTTTCCTTCCATGGTCTGGGCGGAGGTATGGATACAGTCGCTCACGCCCTTTGGACTGATTTTTTCGAGGTAGTCCATTCTCAACCGGTCTACTTCAGTCGGCAGCCCTTCGCGAGAGAGGATGGGTCGCTTGACCGGGAGGCTGATTTTTATCTGCGAAAGGAAACTGATTCTGATGGGCAGGTGACCCGGATGAGCCTGGCCCGGGCTCTGGATCATGACAGGCAGGGCTGGGTGGTCATCGAGAAGGGGGCTCCATGAGGTTTTACAGCACGCGATCCAGGCAGCTGACGGCGACGGCTTCCCAGGCCATCCTGGGTGGACTGGCGCCCGATGGGGGCCTTTATGTGCCCGAGTATTTGCCGTCAATCGATTTTTCAAGCTGGCAGGCTGACAGCTACCAGGAGATGGCAACCAAGCTCTTCGGTCTCTTTTTGACGGACTTTTCTGCTTCCGCCATTCAAAGGACGGTTGAAGTTTCCTACGGCGCCAACTTCGATGATCCCCGGATCACCCCGCTTCACAGGCTGGACGAAAACCATAGCGTGCTGGAACTTTGGCACGGGCCCACCCTGGCCTTCAAGGACTTGGCTTTGCAGTGCCTTCCTCATCTTTTCACGGAAGCCAGGCAAATCCAAAAGCAGGAGGGACGTTTCCTGATTTTGACCGCCACCTCCGGTGACACGGGCAAGGCAGCCATGGCAGGTTTTTCCGGCCAAAAGGACGCACTGGTTGCTGTTTTTTATCCCGATCGGGGCGTCAGCCCCCTGCAGGAACGGCAGATGCTGACAGACCCTCATTCCAACGTGGCTGCTTATGCTGTGGAAGGTAACTTTGATGACTGCCAGCGAGCCATCAAGTCGCTCATGCAGGATGAGGCCTTCATTGACCAGCTGAAGCGTCAGGGCATCGGGCTCAGTTCAGCCAACTCTATTAATGTCGGCCGTCTCCTGCCTCAAATGGTCTATTACATTTATGCCTATTTCAACGCTGTCCAACAATACGGGGATCCTCTGTCGGTTGTGGTGCCAAGTGGCAACCTGGGCAATATTCTGGCCGCCCGCTATGTCAAGGAGATGGGTTTACCCCTGGCGGATATCCGGCTTGCCTCCAACAGCAACAAGGTGCTTTACGACTTTATAAGCACGGGGATTTACGACGCCAGGCGGGATCTGATGACGACCTCTTCACCTTCCATGGATATCCTGGTGGCAAGTAACATGGAGCGCTATCTCCATCTGCTGTCCGGGGATGGGGCATTGATCGATGACCTGATGCGGCAATTAAAAGAAGAGGGCGTCTTCCGGTTCGATGCCGCCTTGTTGGACCTTGAGGCCTCCTGGGCCAGCGAGGACCAGGTCATGTCGACCATCCGGGAAGTCTATGAGACCTATGGTTACCTGATTGATCCGCATACGGCGGTGGCAATTCATGCAAGAGAACAATCGGGATCACCTCTCCTGATCGCGGGCACTGCAAGTCCCTATAAGTTTGCAGAAAGTGTCCTGGCGGCTTTAGGCAGGGACTGTCCTCCTGACCTGGAGGAACAGATCCGGGCCATACAAGAACTGTTGAACGCCCCTCTGCCTCCCGGCATGAAGGATTTGCTGGATGGCCGACCCAGGGAGAAGCATTTGATCTCCACATCCGCGATCCCTGCCGCCATCGACCAACTGATTGGAGCCAACCCATGAGGAAGATTCAGATCCGGATCCCCGCGACCACCGCCAATCTGGGTCCCGGTTATGACTGCCTTGGACTGGCCTTGAGCCTGTATAACCGGGCGGAGATCAGCTGGGAGGAATCGGCTGAAACACTGACGCCCGACCAACTCAAACACTGGGCGGATCAGGTTCCCAGCAGCCAACGGGCGGTGGCCACCGCTTACAGTCACTACGCCGGTGCCCGATCGGTTTCATTGCCGCTGATCAAGATCAGTTTCGAAGGTGAGATCCCGGTCGCCCGTGGGCTGGGCTCCTCCGCGACCTGCGCCATCGCGGGTTTGGCGGCGGCTCAATGGATCGATAAAGGAGTCATTGACAAGGAGGCGCTCTTGCCCTTGGCGGCAGAGCTGGAGGGGCATCCCGACAATGCCGCGCCCGCACTCATAGGCGGCCTTGTTTTGTCAAAGAAGACAAGACAAAAGGTGGGCTGGACCAAGCTTTCCTGCCATCCGGATATTCGTGTTCTTCTTTTCATCCCTGATTTCAGACTGTCAACCAGCCAGGCCAGACAAGTCCTTCCCGACAGCATCCCGCACAGGGACGCGGTCGCCAATACCGCTTCGTTCGGTTTCCTGCTTGAAGGGATCCGGACAGGGCGAAAAGAGCTGTTGGCACAGGGGAACGAGGATTATTTGCATCAGGAATACCGGCGCCCCCTGGTTGAGGATTACGACGCGGTTGAGAGGGCAGCGCTGGCGGTCGGCTGTTCAGTCCTGGCCTTGTCGGGCGCAGGTCCCTCCCTTGTGGGATTATTGATCGGCTCGCAAAGCGAAGCGGAAGAAAAACGAATCCAGATACAAAACATGTTGTCTGCCAATTGGCAGGCAAAGAGCTTGGCGATTGACGAGGAGGGGATGGTCTTCATGGGGGAAGACCGGAACTGACAGACCGTCATCCTGTAAAGGACAGGATACCTCCCGCGTCGAGTACCAGGACAAATCCGGCTTCATCCAGGAGCCGGGAGGCCTCGATGGTCCGGTTCCCGCTTCGGCAATAGATGATCAAGGTGTCCTCTTTTGAATAGGAGGGCGGCTCTTTTCTCAAGAGGGCCAGCGGGTAATTGATGGCATCGGGCAGATGGCCATCATCGAATTCTTCCGGAGTCCGGACATCCAGGAGGACGGTCCGGTCAGGCTGATGCTCTCTGATCCTCATGGCGGTCTCCATGCTGATCTTGACAGGTCCTGCCTTGTCAGCCAGGATTTCCAGGGAAAGTGCCCAGGCCTGAGGAGGATAGGATTCCATGATTTCCTGCCCTATGGTATAGCGAACCAGTGTGCCTGCAGCAGGCCTGTTCTCGCCTTCAGGCAGACTAAGTGAAATCAGGTCCAGGTCCTTGATCAAGTCGTTCCCGTCGGTCCAGGTGATCAGGCAGGTCCCGCTGGAGAGGGTGAGTCCCTCAAAAACCATGGTTTGCCCGGAGTCTTTTTTCTGGCCACAGGCAGGAAGCCCGATCAGCAGGGCCAGAAGTAATAGAAAAGCGATGAAATGGCGATAGGTTGTCATATCGTTATTATAGCATCTGGATGAAAGATTGGAAGTCCGGTGTAGCAGGCCATGAACGGCCTTTCCGACAATTTAGGATCAATCCGGCGGGGAACCCTTTAATCGGGTCAATATGGGGTAAGATGATCGAGTGTGATCGGAGGGAATGGCGCCCATGACAAAAACCCGAAAAGCTCATCTCTTGCTTCTCCTCACGTCCTTTTTGTGGGGGACGGCTTTTGTGGCTCAATCGGTGGCCTTGGACTATATCGGGCCTTTCACCTTCAACGCACTTCGTTACGGCATCGCTGTCCTGGTATTGCTTCCTTTCCTGATCGCCAGAAAGCCCAAGCTTGATTGGAGGTTCTTCCGGGTTAGCTTGCTGATTGGCCTGATCCTCTTTGTTTCCAGCTCTTTACAGCAAAGGGCTCTCCTGACCGCGACGGCGGGTAAGGCGGGCTTTATCACCAGCCTTTACATTGTTCTGGTTCCCATCATCAGCCAGTTCTTCGGCCGCAAGGTGGGTGTCCACCACTGGCTGGCCGTGGCGGCTTCATTCGTCGGCCTTTACCTGATGACTTATGCCGCGAGCGGTCAGTTTACTTCGGCTGATGTGCTTCTTTTTGTCGCCTCGATCGGTTACAGCATCCATATTATTGTCATCGAGAAGTATGCTGCCGATGTGGACGCGATTGCCCTGAGCGCGGTTCAGTTCGCGGTGGCTTCTGTTTTGTCGTTGGTGGTGGCTTCTTTCGCCGAGCAGAGTTTCAGCTGGATCCTGATCCGGGCCGCAGTGCCCTCCATCCTTTACACGGGTATTTTTTCCAACGGGGTTGCCAACACCCTGCAGATTGTCGCGCAGAAGGACAGCCATTCTACGGTAGCTTCACTCATTATGGGGCTGGAGGCGGTCTTTGCCGTGATCGGCGGTGCCATTATTCTGGGCGAACGGTTCAGTCCCAGGGAAATCCTTGGCGTCCTGATCATGTTGGCGTCTGTGTTTTATGTGCAATATATTGAAGGCAAGGTTAGGGTTGAGGCCTGATCCTTTGGTGATTCCGTCCAAACCTCTTCTGGCTTGTGTCCCAGCTTACGACATTTTCTCCGAATGGCGCAGATAATCAGGCTGTAGGAGCGATCAAGCAGGTTGCGAAGGAGGAATGGACATGGCTACGCTTAAATGGAAACGTGTCTACGATCAAGCGAACCCTTCCGACGGCGACCGGATTCTCGTCGACCAGCTGTGGCCGCGCGGTGTCAGCCGTGAGAAGGCAGCGTTGGATGGTTGGGCCAAGGGGATTACACCCAGTAAGGGGATCCGTCAGGCTTACCACCAGGGACGGTTGAACTTCGATCAGTTTTCACGGAGTTATGAGGAAGAATTGCAAACCAGTCAGGCCTTTCCCGATTTTGTGGATGACCTGAACCAGCGTCTGGATCAGAGGGACGTGACCCTGGTCTTTGCGGGCAGAGTCCCGGGACAGACGCACTTGCCGGTTCTTCGGGATCAATTGGAAAAGGCGGGGATCGAAAGCGACCCTTTGCCGACAGAATAAAAAAGACCTCCGCTGTTTAAAAAGCAGCGGAGGTTTACTTATCTTTTCTTCTTCTTTTTCTTCTTTTTAGCCGTCTCTTTTTCCTTGCTCTTTTTCATCAGACCGAGCAGGGCACCGGCAATGGCGAGCACCTGTGAGGTGGTGCTGGACCCGGCGGGTTTGCGCCGTTTGCCGCTGAATAATGAAGAGACGCCGTCAGTCACCCCTGTAATCACAGATGACAGGGATTCGGTAACGGAACCCAAGGCATTCAGCATGCCTTCGACATCGTCCAGTAAGTCGGGTGTGACATCAGCCAATTCGTCCGTGATGTCAACCAGGTTACCGCTGATCAGCTCGATGTTTTTGGTGGTCTCGGGCAGGGGCTCCAGTGTCTTCTCCAGGTCAGGCGCGATGTCTTTGACCAGCTTGCCGATGTGTCCGGCAGCCGACGCGGCTTTAAACAGGAAGACGGTGAGGGCCACAAGGGCCACCGATCCGGCAAGCCCCAGGACGACATAAAGTAAAGTGCTCAGCGGGATGCTGGCTTCAAGCAGCATGACAGTCATAAGGGACTCCTCTCCTTACTTTTCCTCGTCTTCCTCTTCGATTTCTTCTTCCGCTTCTTTTTCTTTCAGACGGGCCTCACGGGCCAGTCCGCGCGCTTTCTTGGCAACGGCTTCAGCGGTTTCCTCTGCTTTTTCCTTGATGGCTTTACCCGCCTTGACGGAAACGTCTTTTACAACTTTCGCGCCTTTGACGGTAGCTTCCGCGATCTGCTCACGTGTTTCTTTGCCCGACTGGGGAGCAAAGAGCAAGCCTAAAACCGCTCCTCCGACCGCCCCAAGTGTGATGCCAATACAAACTTGACGACGGCGTGTTCTTCTGTTTTGACCGGTGAAAGCTCCGATGATTTCTTCAAAAAACATTTTCTCATCTCCTTTCGATTACCCTTTGCAATCATTTGATTGAGTGAAGTCATTCTAGCATAGGGCTCACAGCGGTTCTGTTACGGAAATAACGGATAACCGGAATCGCTCCAGGAGATATTTTCCCTATTCTGTGTTCCAGGATACGTGAATTGAAAAGGAGCAAAGAACAAGTCATACTTCCCGTAGAAGTTGTATATGCAGAAACAGACTTGGTATGAATAACTTTCGATTCGTACTACAAATGTTTACCAAAGTATGATTGCTAACCAGCCTGTCTTATGCATATAATTGGTAAATCACAACAATATTATGTATTGTCGTGCGAGAGCTTTATTCAACGATTATACA
>JAAZFK010000130.1 GCA_012511735.1 Clostridiaceae bacterium
CTGGTGGAGGCGCCCTTTACCGGTCCTACGGTGGCGTCCATTCTTTGCCTGGCCTGCCTGTCAGC
Source organism: Clostridiaceae bacterium (assembly GCA_012511735.1). GTDB lineage: Bacteria > Bacillota > Clostridia > Saccharofermentanales > DTU023 > UBA4923. The sequence goes on from JAAZFK010000130.1 coordinate 66, forward strand.
CACGGGAAGCCATCCCCGTAACGTCCTCCCCATCATGGCAGGCTATGTCCTGGTGTCCTTTGTCGCGGCATGGACTTTGGACACGCAGTCCATCATCGTGGGTGTCTGTTTCGCCACGGCGCTTTCGCCGGTCAGCGGCAGGTGGGGCTTGCATTGGGGAGTCGTAGCGGGCGCGCTGCACGCGGGGCTGGTCAGCTATATGCCCGCCCTTCATGGGGGTTTCAATCTCTACAACGGGGGGTTCACGGCGGGCCTGGTGGCCCTGATCATGGTACCTGTCCTGGAGGCCTTCTTCGGAAAATCAATCCCGGAATAAGCCTCAACGGTTTCCCTTAATCTTCTTAGCCGAATAGAGCCATCAGAATACCGGCCGCGACTGCGGAACCGATCACGCCGGCCACATTGGGACCCATGGCGTGCATAAGCAAATGGTTGGAAGGGTTGGCTCTCTGGCCCTCCTGCTGCGACATGCGCGCGGCCATGGGCACAGCGGAGACACCTGCGGATCCGATCAGGGGGTTGACCTTCCCGCCTGTGAGCTTATACATCAACTTGCCGATCAGGAGCCCGCCGACCGTGCTGAAGATAAAGGCTGTCAATCCCAAGGCGATGATCAGGAGGGTCTGCGGCCGCAGAAATTTCTCCGCGTTGGCGGTCGCACCTACGGTCAGGCCCAGAAAAATGGTTATTGTGTTCAAAAGGGCATTCTGCGCGGTACTCGACAAACGTTCCACCACCCCGGATTCTCTGAACAAGTTGCCCAGCATCAGCATGCCGATCAGCGGCGCGACCGCAGGGAGCAGAAGTACGCAAAAGGCAGTCACCGCGATAGGAAAGCAAATTCTTTCCAGCCTGGAGACTTCCCGCAGCTGTTCCATGACCACCTCTTTTTCCTTTGTCGTCGTCAGCAGACGCATCAAGGGAGGCTGGATGATGGGAATCAAGGCCATATAGGAATAAGCGGCAATGGCAATCGCCGGCAAAAGATAAGGTGCCAGCCGGGCGGTCGTAAAGATGGCCGTCGGTCCGTCCGCTCCCCCGATGATACCGATCGACGCGGCTTCCTGTGGAGTAAAGCCGAGGACGTTGGCCAACACAAAGGCCACAACGATGCCAAATTGGGATCCGGCGCCGAGGAAAAGACTTGAGGGGCGGGAAATCAGAGGGCCGAAGTCCGTCATGCTGCCGATCCCCAGGAAGATCAAGGCGGGGTAAATTCCCTTGCTGATTCCAAAATACAGGTAGTGCAAGAGCCCACCTTGTGACCCGCCTACCTCGCCAATCATCAAATTGGCCAGCGGCAAATTGGCCAGGAGCACTCCAAACGCGATGGGCAGTAGCAGCAGCGGTTCAAATTTCCGTCCGATCGCCAAATAGATAAGAATACAGGCAACCACCAGCATGACCAGGTGTTGCCAGGTGAGAGCGGAAAAACCCGACTCACTCCAGATCACTCCCAAGGCATCCTGAAACATGGCGGCGCTCCCTTATTGAATCCAGGCAAGGATGTCACCCGTCGAAACAGAGGCATCCTTTTCCACGACCAGCCGCACACTCCCGCTGCTGGGCGCGAAAAGTTCATTTTCCATTTTCATGGCTTCCAAAACCAAAAGCACATCACCTTTTTTGACAAGCTGACCTGTTTCAACACGAAGGCCAATCACCGTACCCGGCATCGGCGCTTTGACGGGTTCGCCCTCATTCACAGGAGTTGCTTCAGCGATCGGGGCCGTTCCAGTTTCGACCGGTGCCTGTTCTTTGACAGAAAAGGCGGTCGCCTGATCGGGAACCGATGTCTGTGGAGCATCGGTTGCCGGCGCCTGTGCCTGATCCAGGCCCACGACGTTCGCCTGTCCCCGTTCCACTTCCACTTCATAGCTTTTGTCGCCTATGGTCACGATGTATCGCATTTGAAACCTCAATTACTCAAATTTTTCATTGATCAATTTGATCGATTTAAAAGTCAATTCTGATAAGGGAATCTTCGATTCATAGCTGACAATCGCCATGATCATGGCAGCCTGCTTTTCGTCCAGGCCCGACAAAACCAATTGCCCTGCCGAAATTGCGGGGCTCTTTACAAAACTTTCCCGGGTTGGAGCCACTGTCAGGGGCGGCAGGTCTTCCTGTTCGTCTTTTTTCTTTGACCGGTTAAATAGCCTGGAGAATAAGATGATCATCAGATAGAGCGCGAAGAGGACAGCAAACACAAGCGCCATGCAAAACAGTGAGATGAGCAGGATGTCCACAAATGATAATGACATTTACTTACCCCCTCATCCCTCTCGGATCGTATAACTCACCACAGTTGATTCGCGTTCATCGCGTTCTTTCAGGAATTTCTCGGCGATCTGCGGAAAAGCAAGATAGGACAGCACATCCTCGTCCGACCTTGCCAGGCCTTTCAGCGCCCGTTTAGCTTCTTCGAACTGAGGCTTCAGGGTTTCCGCGAAGCGACCTTCGATGGGCTTCTCCCCATTCAGGACCTTTTCCATCAATTCAGGATTGATTTCGCCTGGAGGCCTGCCATATTCACCCCGGACATAGGCCCTGATCTCCGATGCCACTGTCTGATAACGTTCCCCGGAAAGCACATTCATAACGGATTGGAAGCCGACCATCTGGCTCATTGGCGTCACCAGAGGCGGGTAACCCAGATCCTGTCTGACCCTGGGCGTCTCCTGGAGTACTTCATCCAGGCGATCCAAGGCATTTTGCGCCTCCAGCTGGGCGATGAGGTTGGACAACATCCCGCCGGGGATCTGGTAGACGAGTGCATCGGTTTCAACGCCCATGACGAAGGGGTTCATCTGATTCGACTCGATGTACTTATTTCGAAGCGGCTTGAAATGGTCGTTGACTTCTTTCAGTTTCAGGTCGTCGACCCCCGTCTCGTAACCAGCCTGTTTCAAGGCGTAGTTGAGGGTTTCTGTCGCGGGCTGGGAGGTGCCATTGGAAAAGCTGGAAATCGCGCAATCAATCCCGTCACAGCCTGCTTCAACAGCCTTGTAATAAGTGATCGGGCCCAGTCCGGTGGTCGCGTGCGTGTGGAGGTAGAGCGGCAGCTCTACCGTCGCCTTCAGCGCTTTGACCAGATCATAGGCTTCCTGCGGTCCCATGATCCCCGCCATATCCTTGATGCAAATGGAGTGGCAGCCCATGGCTTCCAGTTGCTTTCCCAATTGAACGAAGTTTTCCAGATTATGGACAGGGCTGGTCGTAAAACAGATGGCCCCCTGTACGTGCGCATTCTGTTTCAAGGCCTCGTCGACCGCCACCTCGATGTTTCGAAAATCATTCAAAGCATCAAATATTCTGAAAATATCGATTCCGTTCGCTGCTGAACGGGCGACGAATAATCTGACCACCTCGTCTGGGTAATGCCGGTAGCCCAATATATTTTGACCCCGCAAAAGCATCTGCAGCGGTGTCTTCTTGACCTTCTGTTTAATTCGCCTCAGCCTTTCCCAGGGATCCTCATTCAGATACCTCAAACAGGCGTCAAAAGTCGCTCCCCCCCAACATTCCAAAGCATGGTATCCGACTGAATCCATGGTTTCCAAAATAGATTCAAAATCAGAAAAGGGCATCCGGGTCGCAATCAATGACTGGTTGGCGTCGCGCAGTACTGTCTCGCTTATGTGAACATTATTCATCAAATGACTCCTCAGCTGGATCGAGC
>JAAZFK010000131.1 GCA_012511735.1 Clostridiaceae bacterium
CCTGACAGGTCCACGTGAAGGAAGTGACCGTTGTGAACGCAGCCGTGTTGCAGGATATTCTAATCGGAACAGGTGTCATCGGAGTCTTTTTGCTGATCGGGGCCTTCCTGAGAGCCAAAGTGCCTCTCTTCCGCCGCTGGCTTCTGCCCGCCTCCGTGATCGGCGGCGTGATCGGCCTGCTTTTAGGTCCGCCCATCTGGGGGAGTCGCGCGCCCTTACCCTTCCCGGATGAATGGATGGCGCTTTGGGAAGCGCTGCCGGTTGTCCTGATTGTCCCTGTATTCTCGGCGGCCCCTCTGGGCAGTTCCATGGATCCAACCCGGAAAAAACGACGGCTGCGCGACATGGCGCCCGTCGTTCTGCTGATGACTGGAATCTTCGCTCTCGGCGGCAGCATCCAGTACATCCTGGGCTACGGCGTCAATCTGGCCATCACGGCCGTCCGGCCTGAGACGGGCCTTTACCGGACCTTTGGCTATGAGTTGCCACAGGGTTTTGCTGGCGGACACGGGACGGCGACAGCCGTAGGCAGCATTCTGAAGGATTTCGGCCTCCCCTGGTGGCAGACCTCCCAGGGCGTCGCCCTGACCATGGCGACCATCGGCCTGATCGGCGGCATGCTCTTCGGCATCATCTTCATCAACCGGGCGGCGAAAAAGAGGGAAACCCAACTCCTGCGCGATTCCGGCGTGATCCCCAAGGAAACACTGCAGGGCTACACCACTAAGGTCGAGGATCAAAAGAGCCTGGGCCGGGAGACCACCGCGGGATCCTCCATCGAGACCATCACCATCCATCTGACCATGATGTTGATCGCTTCAGGCCTGGCCTATATGCTCTCGGCCCGGATGCGGGTCTGGCTGCCCAGCGTCTACCTGCCGGTCTGGTTCTACGCCCTGCTGATCATGTACGTGATCAATTTTATCCTCTTGAAGCTGAAGCTCAACTGGCTGATCGATACCAAGGTCAAGGCTCGGATTACGGGCACCTTCTCGGATTTTGCCATTGCGGCGGCCATCATGACCCTGCCCTTCAGGGCGGTGTCGCACTATCTGGTCCCCATTGTCATCATGGGCCTGGTCGGCTTTGCCGGAACCTATCTGGTGACCTTCCCGCTTTACCGAAGAAGCTTCCGGGGTGACTACGCCTTCGAGCGCGCCATTATGAGCTGGGGTGTCAACACAGGTGTCATGATTACGGGCATGACCCTGCTGAAAATTACCGACCCTGAATACGATTCGCCGGTGCTCAACGATTTTTCAATGGGTTTCGCGCTGATGAGCCTTTTCTCGCTGGTGATCAGCCCCATCGACTACAACTTCATCGCCCGGGGCTCTACCCTGGCCAACTTCCTCTGGAATGGAGGGGTGGGACTCTTCTATGCCGCCATCGCGCTGATCGGCTACCGGATGACGCGCCTACCCGCCAGGGCAGGCAAGGGGTGATGTCCTGTGCGGATTGACAGCCACGTACATGTCACGCCTCCCGACATCATCAGGAATTGGGAGAAGATCGCGGAAAAAGAACCCTATTTCAAGTTGCTGAGCGA
>JAAZFK010000019.1 GCA_012511735.1 Clostridiaceae bacterium
GGTCACTCGGCCCGGGCTTTCGGGCCTCCGCGTGAGGTTCTGTCCGAAAGCCTGTTGTCGCACGTCTATGGGATCCCCATCCGCTTGGAGGAAAGTGCCCGCACTGCTGAGGTCACCGTATTGCCGGATTTTAATCAAATTCGACATGGCAGAGATAAAAATTAAAAATAACAAAATGAGGATATCAATATGAAAAACCAAGAAATAAAAAGATCACTCAGCCTGATTTTGCTGTTTGTGGCGCTGGCGATGATTCTGACCGCCTGTAAGCCGGTCGATCCGGTCCCTACGGCCCCTCCTTCCTCTGACGAAAGGATCTTCCAGGACTCTGTCGGTCGGGAAGTAAACCTGCCGGCCAGGCTGACGCACCTGGTGCCTTCCGGCCCCCTGGCCCAGATCGTGCTCTTCACGGGGGCACCTGACGCGGTCGGTGCCACCGCCTTGCCGGTCACTGAGACCCAACTCAAACTTTTGGGAGCAGGATTGAGCGACCTCCCCGTCGTGGGTCAGCTCTACGGCAAGGGGGATGAATTCAATGTGGAAGCCGCGTTGATGGCGGGGACCCAGGTGATCGTCGATATCGGCGAAGCCAAAGCCTCCATCAAGGAAGATCTGGATGAAATCACTGAACAAATTAATCTTCCCACGGTCTTTATCGAAGCCAGCTTCGCCGACATGCCCCGGGCTTATCGCGATCTTGGCCGCCTGATTGGGGATTCGGAGCGTACGGATCAGCTGGCCGCTTACTGTGAGGATTGGCTGGCAATGTCAGAAAAGGCGAAAAATACCATCCCCGAACCGGAACGCGTCAAGGTCTATTGGGCCTTGGGTGATGCCGGTCTCAATACCAACGCGGTCGGCTCTTTTCACAGTGAATTGCTTGAATATGTCCCGGTCATCAATGTGGCGGATGTCGAACCGGCCAACAGGGGTGGCGGCAGTGAGGTCTCCATGGAGCAAATCATCGGCTGGCAGCCCGATTACATTCTTGTGGACGGCGCGAAACTTGCTGATGAAATAAAACAGGACCCCGCCTGGAGCGCCTTGCAGGCCGTCCAGGAGGGACGGGTACTGGTGGTGCCGGGAGCACCTTACGGCTTCCTGGCTGATCCACCCTCTGTCAACCGTTACGCAGGTCTGAGTTGGCTGGGTCCATTTTTCTACCCTCAGATCTATGGAGAGGACGCTAGGGGCCAGGTTGCGGAGTTCTACGAACTCTTCTATGGCATTGAACTCGATGACGCCACTCTGGATACCATCCTGGATGGCAGCTTCAAATAGCCTGCCGGCAAGTATTCCGTTTATATATTGACTGCAAAGGCCTCCTTTATCCGGAGGCCTTGATCGACTTGTTTGTGAATTAATACGTGGGACAGTCAGTCCTGACCAGAGAGTTCTTCTTCCAGAACCTGTGGGGGGTCCACGAAGGGAAGCGACCAGTCAAGTTCCTGATTGCAGTAAACGCAACGTTTTATGGATTGAACAGGAACGTAGCTGATCAATTTGTGGCAGCGGGGGCAAAGGTAGGCATCCGAAGTTGACTCATGAACAGAATTCTTCCTGAGCGCTCCATACTTCATTCTTCGTCTTACAACCGTTGTCTTAATCAGATTCATTTTATCAACCTTTCATCCTATTATAGCATAGGGGAAAAGCTTGCGCGGCAGGCATTACAGGCTGTCGGGCCCAGTCATATCTCTTGGTCCATTTCTGCGAACCGCGCGATCACAGCGTGAATCGTCCAGCTTGATTTCGTCTTTCAGTCATAATAGACTAATGCAGATGTTTAATTTGTAGAAATAAGAAAGCAGGTGTTGTGAATGTTTTGTACAAAGTGTGGCGCTCAGCTTGCCGAAGGAAGTCGCTTCTGCTCCTCTTGCGGACAGGCTGTGGCGAATAGTCCGTCGCAGGATCCTCAACCTGTTCAGGCCGCTCCCGTCCAAGAAGCTCCTCCTCAAGCCGCTCCTGCTCAAACAGCTCCGACAGGCATGACAACGGCAGCGGAAGTTGAGAATTTCTACGTCCACACCCTGGGAATGGCTCCCAAATATGCGATCAAATACCGGGAAGGTATACAAAAATTGATAGATACCCTTATGCCCGGTGAAGTCATTCTCTTCGCAACTCATGCAGGTGTGGGTGATTCCAACCCTAAGATGAGTGAGCTGGCGATCACAGATAAACGTATCATCTTTGCCCCGACAGCGAGAAGGGATACCAGGATTGAAACCTATCGCATTAGCATGCTCGGTGGGGTAAGGGCAAATCCCGGAATGCTTTTGTCAACGATTGTTGTGCAGTATACAGATGGAGACAGGAGTGTCTTAAAGGTTGATAACAAGTTTCGCGACATCGTGGTGAATCAATTCAATCAGGCTATGTACGCAAATTTTTAA
>JAAZFK010000329.1 GCA_012511735.1 Clostridiaceae bacterium
CTTATCTTTTTTTCCTCTTGTTAGTGGGGTAAGCGATTTCGCTCTGTTTGAGCCCCATTACCAAAATACATTCCATAAAGCGTAGGCATGTTTCAGCAGGATTCACTACGGGGACGTTATAACCTTTTTCTATGAGGATATTCTGAACCTTTTCTGCAACTCCCATCATGCCAGTACAGCCAAGTATCAGAACATCGGCTCCATTTTTGAGTATAGCTGCCTCAAATTGTGCGACTAAACGTTCGACAACAATCGATTTGAATTCGGTCAGGCTCGCTACTTCAATATCCAACGATGAGACAGAAACGATTGAATCTGCCGCATTCATGCCACGTGCCATTCTCCAAATACGCGGGATAAAAGTATCTTTCATGGTTACGATGCTGATATTGTTTCCCAATAATTGAGCGAACCGGATACTGGTTTCAAACGCCCCAACAACTGGGATATCAACAGCTTCCCGAGCTGGATGATAGCCTGCATCACAAAAACAATCGATGACAACTCCGTCGTAACCATCTTTCTCGGCTTTTTCAGTTAAGAGTACGCTTCCTCGGTCCGCAAAAGCACCGTCGTATTCCGATTCAATCGTAACCGGACCTTCTCCTCTTTCCAATATTCCGACATCAAATTCAAGGTCGGAAAACATAGAACCTTTCTTCAAAAATGTCTTGTACTCAATTTCTGCATTCTCTCTGAAAGACTCCAGTGTGATTGGAACAATGATCTTGATTTTCACTAAAACCTCCTTACAATGGCTAATCAAATCATCTTGAACAACCGCCAGTGACCAATTTTTTTCCGATTTTAGATTATTCTTCTTTCCGTTTTCCATTGCCTTAACAATGTAAAAAGTGAAACTACGATGAATCCGATGCTCGCAATTAATGAGGGTATCAACAATCCTTTCTCTAACATACGTGGAGAGGTTACGACGAGTAATAGCGTCAGTCCGATCGACAGAACAAGATACAATACGTTGAATAGAGTGGTAATTCTCATCTCCTCTTCACGCTCTGATTTAGAGATGATCAACCCGTAGGCAGAAAACAATACCACAACTAACGAATTCCAGATCGCAGTGAAGAAAACTTCACTACTTGAACCCTGGAATAAACTTACTAGATTTACCACACTTAGAGCGAGTGATGTGCCATATAGAAAACTTCCGTTGCGGCGCAACTCAGCATTACCTTTGCTTTTCATTTGCTTATCCTCTTTCCAGATTATTTTAAGACAAGGTATACTCGCCAAACGTGTACTTAATACCGAACTTAGAAAGCAAGATACCGAGAAACGCGTAAAGAACAAAAGCAACCACTGCGCCGACAATTGCGCCCGGCGCAAGATTAGCCAAGAAGTAAGAGGCGACTGCGGCGATGGCAGTCACAGCGAGAGCCAGAACATTAACTTTCGACATCTTATCCCCGATTTCAGCTGCATAACCCAGCTTCAGCATGGGTCTCAGGATGAAATGATGACTCGTAATGATTCCTCCGAAAGGTGGCAATACAAGTCCAAGGATGTTTAAAAAGGGTACAAAGAAATCTTGAATTCCCGCAATGGCAATCGAGACTCCTAAAGTGCCCATAATTACGCTGGCCACAGGTCGCTTGATTTTGAAAATATTTGCCAAGCCGAGAGCCCCCGAGTAAAGATTATTGTCATTGGTCGACCACTGTGCTGCGATGAGCATCACAAGGCAGCCAAAACCGAATCCCAGCTTAAGCATGGCTTCAATCAAGTTGGGGGTTGTTCCCGTTGGAAGAACTCCGGAAACCACATAAATGAGTGCTCCTGCAATCTGGCAGAATAAAGCTCCTCCGAGATAACCGAGCGTTCCGCTTATCCCAGCTTGTTTTGGTGTTTTCGCGTACCTGGTGATGTCTGCCATCCCGAGACAGCCTGCAACTGTTAACCCGACAGCGACAGTAATGCCGGTGCCCAATGTTCCAAACTCAGGAGGAGCTTGCGTCATCAGTTGAGAAAATGAAACCTCTGACTGAGCGATCGCTGAAACCGTCCCAAAAGCGAAGAAGGTGAGCATCATCGGGACAACGATGAAACTTAGAATCGACAGGGCCTTAAAGCCGACAGTGGCGGTAAGAATCATGAGTGCTCCACCCCATATACAGGCTACGACTTTTTCTGTCAAGAAAAAACCAGGAGCGAGCGCATGAATTGTATCAGCAAAAAGAGCTACTTGCCATCCAAACCAACCAACACCCAAGGACACCGCTAATGAAAACGCGATAAGCCAGGCACCATTCTTCCCGTAAGATTGACGGGCCAACAGCGAACTGTTAAGGCCGTATTTTGCCCCAATTGCTCCAATGGGGACTGACAGCGCAATTTGCAAGAGCGCAGATATCAGGAGAGCAATGAATACCTGATTGAGAGGCAAAAAGGCTGCTAACGCAGCTCCTCCAAAAATTGTACCTAAGTTGATTGTATACCCGGCGTTCACCCAGACAATTGACAAAAAACTTTTTCTTTCGCTTGCTGGAACAGCCTGAACAGCGTAGTCGTTCATTCCGGATCCATTTTGGGCAGAGCTAGCCTCCCTTTCTTGTAATTCATTCACACCGGTTACCATTCCTTACATCTCCTTCTTGAGCTTATGCTTGCCGGAAACGTGGTACTTCGGCGAGCTGATGCGACTTCCCCATGAAAACCACGAGAGATTTGAAGCAAAAACCTATCTTTTCCTGCTTGTTAAAACATCTTCGATTGGTGTGAATTCAATGTCAAAACCGTAATGCTTAGGCCCGACCAGATCAATGCCTTCCGGCGTCCTGTATTGATCATCACATCTCATTCCTATAACGCTGATGTCCATCCCTTCGACCAAGTCCGTGTTGGTAATCGGTTCTCCTGTTGTACTATCTACGACGATAATAAGATCGGGGCTAAGCACATCCAGTTCTCCATTTAACCAAGTTATATGATTTTCATTCTTATACCAGATTTTATAGGTATCATTGGCGTAATCTCGTTCACCTTTGATCGTTGTGTAACCGAACAAGTACCCATCCCTGTCTTCCCAGGTTTTGTCCGTTACGACTCCTTCAAATAGGAGGTGCCCGTCAAAGTTATTCACAACTTCCCGAACAGGGTTTTTTCCTTGCTCTCTCGCTTCACGAATACATTTTCCGATTTCAAAACATTTAGTTAGCGTGCCCGGTATAATAGCTTTTTTCATCTCTGAACCCTTGAGAACCATTGCGCATTGCCCAACAATGACGAAAGCAGTGGTGCTGGCACTTTTCCCTAATGCCTCTACCATGGCGTTATTAACAGCTTTATTAATCGTGAGGACATTGCCCCATCGGTCGACACTAACAACAGGTTCAAGTTTGTATCCGTAAAGAACCGTTGTAGCCTGGCACATTTCCGGGAGTGCGCGGCCACAATAATCCCCGTCAACAACGGGAATATCCAGGTGCACTGCTGCATCAACAGGAGCAGGGGTGTTGATACCTCCGAGTTCAAAAGGAACGATTGCATCAAATTTATCAACTCCCAGGTAGTTTTTCATTTCTTCCACTGCGATTACAAGTTCTCTATCAATGACAACATCAACGAGTCCTCGCTCTTGCATCTTGATTTTTGTTTCGGGTACTGCCGGGGCGATCGAGCCCATGAACATAGGAACACAAGTTAGGGCGTCATCAGGAATAGAGTTAGGATCAACCCAACTAATGCTTTTCCCCTCGCGAATTTTTTCCAGCAAATATCTCTGCCCCACTTGCTGGGGTCCCCCTCCTCCTGTTCCCATGAACGTACAGCCCCTGACGAAGTCTTTAACGTCTATTTCTGTCTTTAAAATAGCCACGTGTTTTTCCTCCTGTTAATCATCCAGCTATAAATTCAAGTCCGGATCATTGTGTTATTCCATAAACTTAATAATAATTCAATTGGCTTGGATAATAGTAGGTAGAATACGACAGAAATATTCGATATAGCAGCATAAGTTTCGCACATTTGAATAAAGAGGACATGGCTCCTCTGCTCATTTGGCTAAATTGATTTTGGAAAACAAACCAAGGAGAATAAGGAAGCGAAGGCCTTCAAAATTTTACAAATGAACGAAGGAATCATCAAAGAAGAGCTGGGCGGGATGGTGCGGCAAAATATTGAAGATACCTTGAACGTCCTCCTGGAAGAAGACGCCGACCATCTGACCTATGGGAAACGTTATGAGAGAACGTCCCCGAGAAAGAATACACGGGCCGGGCACGACAACATGAAGCTGACGAAGACGGCAAAGAAAGTAGAGGGTTCGGTCGTTGAGACGCTGGAGTACACGCATTTCAAAAAAACATTGGAAGAAGATACGAAGCAGCAATGTCATCGAACGATAATTGTAAAATATTTCTTGCATTTGGCTAATCATCGACAACCTAAATCAGCGGTCTCTACTTAGCCTCTTGTTTGAAAATGATCTGTCTATATCTACCGGTGCTGTATGAAGTTTTTGGCTGAATCAGGAAGTCATGAAGTATCTATGCATTTCGATGGAATAACCCAAGATAATGCGCACTCACGGAAGGTAAAATGAATTTTTTATCTATATCGCATAAGGCACACATGTGTCTACTCTTCTTTGTGACGAGCTCGATTATAGATAATTCTGGCGCTATCTTGATCTACGATGGAGTTTTCACCTGTTTCGTCCTTCACAAGCCTGAGAACAAAAGTTCCTGTCGTCTTCATCATTGGTACAAATTTGCCGCTGTGGAAAGGATCCAAGGTATCTTTGATCCCTATGAAAGCACTTGAGCAACCCAAGACTGCGACCGTATCACAATTGTCTAAA
>JAAZFK010000132.1 GCA_012511735.1 Clostridiaceae bacterium
GAAGAACCCGTCCATCCGGATCGCTTGTGATAACATCAGAGAGTACAAAAGACAAAAACTGACAGGGGCAGGATTTGATTGTGGACGCGCGTGACAGACAGGGAAATGGCGATTATTCCGGAAGGCGACCAGGAAACCGGGCGAAAAAACAAAGCCCGCAGGCGAGAAGGAAAACCGGAACGGCAAGACCCGCGAGAAGGGCGCAAAGATCCAGCCCGGGAGGGGAACCGCCCCTTTTCAATAAGAGGCTGAAACGTATCTACCTCGCCCTCGCAGGCCTCATGATCGTCTTCATCGTCTTGTTCTCCTTCCTGATCAAAGGCAGGATCAACCATATCCTGGGCATGAGCAATGGCGACCGCCGACCCGATTACGAGGTCTTCCCCTATCACTCCTTTCAGGCGCAGGCGCATGAAGAAGAGGACGACCCCGATGAGACCTGGCCGGATCTGGAAGACGAGGACATGGGCAATCTGCCCCCTGTCCCCGGAGTGCCGGCTCCACCCGCTCAAGTCCCGGGGACTGTCACGCAGGCAACGACGACGAGTGAGCCCCTGACAGAAAATAGTACTGAGGCAGTCACGACGGCTGAGAGTCAGGAGACGACGAGCACAGCTGAGACGTCTGCCGGGCAGGATGTCCCACCAAGCACCAGCGAGGGTGAGGAAGAACCCGATCCGACACCTGAAACGAGCGGCCAGAACCATGAAACATCTCCAACTGAAAGTGACGAGCCCGATGAGGGTGACCCGCCTGCAGGGGAATAGAGTGAATTACAAACGATTGATATAAGTGAGGCGAAGACTCACGGGAGGACGCCATGTCAGAAAAAGTAAAAGGACTTAAAACAGGGATGAAAGTCTTGATCGCCATCCTGGTGATCGCCGTCGCGGTGGCGGCACTCTTCATCTCCTACCATAACCGGTTTGTCCGGGCCGATGAATCGATCAACCAGGCCTGGGCCCAGGTACAGACCCAGTATCAAAGAAGAGCGGATCTGATTCCCAATCTGGTCGAGACTGTGAAAGGCTACGCCGCCCATGAAGAAAGTGTCTTAATGGAGATCACAGGGATGAGATCGCGGTACGACCAGGCATCGACACCTGAGGAGTACGAGCAGGTGGACCAGGACTTTCAGCGGGCCATCAACATCGTTGTAGAGGCCTACCCTGAGCTGAAAGCAAATGAGAACTTCCTGGCACTGCAGGCTGAGCTTGCGGGAACGGAGAACCGGATCGCGGTCGCCCGCCGTGACTTCAATGATGTGGTCGCGGGTTATAACCGGTCCGTCCGGACCTTCCCGGGCAACTTTTTTGCCGGTATGTACGGATTCGGTGTGCGGGACATGTTTGAAGCCCAGCCCGGGACGGAAACGGCTCCAAGCATCAGCTTCTGACCGATAAAAGGTTGGCATGGCCACAAAGGAAGTATTTCGCTTGGGGAAGACCCGCCGGGCGCCCTTGGCGCTGGTTCTGCTGGTTTTGTTCGCCTTCCCCTTTTTGGCGGGCTTTCGTGTGCCTGCGAATCCGGGTCATGACTTCGCTTTTGATACGACCGGAACACTTTCGGCCGGGACCCGTGAGACCATCCGCCAGGTCAACGCGCAGATTGCCGGTACGGGAGCCCAGATTGCGGTGTGCATGATTCCAAGTCTGGATGGCGACAGCCTGGAAGATGCGGCGCTTGATACCTTCAGGAGCTGGGGGATCGGCGATCGGTCCAAAAACAATGGTGTCCTCCTCCTGATCGCCAAAGAAGACCGCAAGCTCAGGATTGAAGTGGGATACGGCCTGGAGGGGGCAATCCCGGACAGTGTGGCTGACCGGATTATTCGAAATGTCATTGCCCCTGATTTTCGTGAGGAGGATTACGACGGGGGCGTGCTGAATGGCTTCAATGCCATCGTGACACTGGTCGCAGAGGAATATGATCTGGAAATTGACGCCGAAGGCTACGTACCCGTTGAGTCCGGCTCAGAGGGATCGTCAGTCTTGGAATACATCGTCTGGGGGATCTTCATTCTTTTCTTCCTCTTCAGTTATTTCGGCCGGTTTTTCAGATTTTCCTCCACGGGCGGAGGCGGAAGCCGGTGGACGGGCGGTGGCTGGTCCGGTGGCGGGGGTTCTTCCGGTGGAGGCGGTTTTGGCGGGGGATCCTCAGGAGGCGGCGGCGCCTCAGGAGGGTGGTAATCGATGGCTGAATATTCAGATCTGGTTGTCCTGACAATTGATGATTTGGAACGCAATCTGGGGCGGTCAAAGTTCCGGGAGTTCGTCACCCGGTCAGAGAAGCGGTTTACCGATCAGGTCAACCTGGTCGCTGATCATATCCTCAATAACCGTGGGATCCGGGCCATCTTCGTGTCGGGGCCTACTTCTTCCGGCAAGACCACTTCTTCCATGCTCATGTCCAAGCGGTTGACGGAGGCGGGCTTGCGGACCTTCCACCTTGAACTGGATGATTATTACCGGCCGCAAAGACTTCGCTTTGATGACGAGGGGCGACCCGACTACGAAAGCATCGATACCATCGATCTGGACCTGCTGGGCGATGATCTGGAGCGCTTGTTCGACAATCAGGAAGTAGCCATTCCCACCTTTAATTTCAAAGATAGAGAACGGCTTTATCTGCCTGAAAAGAAACTCAAACTTACGGATGACGATGTGTTGCTGGTGGAAGGCCTGCACGGTCTTTCAAATGTGATCATGGACAAGTTGCCTGAGGAAAGACGGGTCAGCTACTTCATCCTGCCCCATGCCAGGGTGCTGTCGGACCGGCGGATGCTCTCCGGAAGTGACATCCGTATTCTGCGCCGGATCAGCCGGGATGTGCAGCATCGTGGAGCGACCGCCATCGACACGATCGACTACTGGCCCATGATTGATCGGGCGGAAAGTGACTTCATTCCCCGCTATCTGGAAGCGGCGGATTTTTACATTAACTCAATATTGCTGTATGAGTTCATGGTGGTCGGCCCCATGGCCCGGGTCGAGATTGAACGTTCACTAGAGCGATTTTTCAAGGGTGAATTACCTCCCTCTTCGTACACCAACAATCCTTCCGGCCACTCCGATCTTAAAAGAGCCATCAACGAGGCGGTCCGCCTTTCAGCTGTTTGTGAGCAACTGCCCGCAGTTGACCCTTCCTATGTGCCTGATGACTCCATCCTGCAGGAATTTCTCTGATTTTGAAGTCTTTTCTGCAGGTCATGGCCCTGCGGAAGCTCTCGGTAACGGTTGACACTACGGCTTCCCCTCCTTGGTTTTATCATGGACGAAGCATGGTAAAGCAAGCTGCGCCGAAAGGCATACCGAATGGAAAGATTGGAGAGATAGGA
>JAAZFK010000133.1 GCA_012511735.1 Clostridiaceae bacterium
CCAGTCGTGTCAGGCGGAGCCCGGGGGATCGACGCGCTGGCGCACCGGACCGCCATCAGCTGTGGCGCACCCACCCTGGCGGTCCTCGGCAATGGCCTGGGAGTAACTTATCCGCCGGAACACCGGTCGCTATACAAAAAAATCACTGAGTGCGGCCTCCTGCTGACGGAGTTTCCGCCAGGCATGGCGCCCCGGCGATCCCATTTCCCGGCTCGAAACAGAATCATCGCGGGTCTGGCCGACGCGGTCCTGGTCACGGAGGCCTCCGGCTCCAGCGGTACGCTGATCACCGCAGGTTTTGCGGGTGATTACGGGCGCGATGTGTTGGCGGTGCCCGGCTCCATCCTGTCCGGCTCCAGCCGCAGTTGCCACAGGCTGATCAGGGATGGAGCCATCCTGGTCGAAACCATCGATGATATTCCCGGAATTCCCGCGGCTTCCGGTGGATCTGTCGATGATTTGAAAGAGAAACCGGCTGGCGCAACAGGCCTCGACAGACAAGATCAGCTGGTTCTGGAACTCCTGGCAGCCAGCCCCCGAACCCTGGCGGATCTGGTCGAAACATCGGGCTTGAAACGGGACCGGTTGATCTACCGGCTGGCTCTTTTAACGGAAAGAAATTTGATCCGGGTTGATCGGGGCCTCTACACCCTGACCCGGCTCGCTTAAGCTGTTTTTTTGACAGAAGCCTCATTCTCCTATATATAATGGTAAGAATTCGGAAGTTAGGAAATGAGGATATATGACGAAAACATTGGTTGTGGTCGAATCGCCAGCCAAAGCTAAAACGATTGCCAGGTATCTGGGCAAAGAATACGATGTCCGGGCCTCGGTCGGTCACATCAGGGATCTGCCGGCTTCGACCATCGGTGTGGACGTCAATAAGGGCTTTAAACCCATGTACCTCACCTTGCCGGGCAAGGACAAGATCGTCAGGGAGTTGAAAAATGCCTCCCAGCATGCGGACCGGATTTTGCTGGCGACTGACCCGGATCGGGAAGGAGAGGCCATCGCCTGGCATCTGGCGCATCTTTTGGATGTGGACGCCAAGCTCCCCAACCGGATTGTCTTCAATGAGATTACGGACAAGGCGGTCGGCCGGGCAGTCAATGAGCCGCGCCCCATCAATGAGAACCTGGTGAACGCCCAGCAGTCACGCCGGATTCTGGATCGGTTGGTAGGTTACGAACTGAGTCCTTTCCTCTGGCAGAAGATCCGAAAGGGCCTTTCGGCCGGCCGGGTCCAGTCGGTCGCTACCCGCCTGATTGTCCTTCGCGAGCGTGAGATCGACGCCTTTGTACCTCAGGAATATTGGAAAATCAGCGCCCTGCTCGCAAAAACCAAAACAGAGACGCCCTTCGCCGCCCTTTACCACGGCCGCAAAAAGAGCGGTCGGGTCTCCCGGGTCACCATCCGTTCCAAGGAAGAACTGGATCAACTGATGGAAACGCTCAAGGGCAGTGACTACCTGGTAGATGAGGTGAAAAAAGGCAAGCGCAAGCGTCGGCCTTACGCCCCCTTTACGACAAGCACCTTACAGCAGAGCGCGTCGCGAGCCATGGGATTCACGGCCAAGCGAACCATGATGGCGGCTCAGAATCTTTACGAGGGCATCGTGCTCGGAGAGCTGGGGCAGACAGCCCTGGTGACCTACATCCGTACCGACTCGGTCCGGGTGTCGGCTGACGCCGTCCAGGCGGCGCGTACCTTGATCGGGCAGACCTATGGCGAGCAGTACCTGCCTGCCAAAGCGCCTTTTTACCGCAATAAGAATAAATCCCAGGACGCGCACGAGGCCATCCGTCCCTCTCATTTCGACCTGCCTCCCGCACGCGTCAAGGGCTATCTGTCCGGTGATCAGTACCGGATCTATGAAATGATCTGGAACCGTTTTCTGGCTTCACAGATGGAGGCCGCGGTCTACGACAAGGTTTCGGTTGATATCCTGGCGGGGGACCAGCTCTTCCGTGCCCAGGGGGAAACCCTCATTTTCCC
>JAAZFK010000134.1 GCA_012511735.1 Clostridiaceae bacterium
ACTCCCACTCGATGGTTGCGGGTGGTTTGCTGGAGATATCCAGGCAGACGCGGTTGACGCCTTTGACCTCGTTAATGATCCGGTTGGAGATGCGCTCCAGGAGGTCATAGGGGAGCTTGACCCAGTCTGCGGTCATGCCGTCGAGCGATTCCACCCCATACAACTCCTTTTACAGAAAGAACATAACACGGGTTTTCCGATGTCGAAAACCGTATCAGGCGAAGAGTTCGGCAATTAAAATCTATGCCGCTCCAAAATACTTCTCAAAGAAAACCAGGAGTTTGTTGATCACTCCATCTTTTATCCGGGCCCGTTCGCCGGTAATGGTAAAGCGGGATATCGGCGGCAAGATTCCGTCAATATCAGTTCCGGTTGTTCTCAGGATTCCGTCACGGAGGGCGTTTTCCACAAATTTCTGCGTCTTCTCCGGCTTGAGTTTTTCGGTTTCAATCAATGAATTCAGTTCTTTTTCCTTCTGTTCCGAAACAAATTGCTTCCAGTCCTCTTCCACATTCCCGGAGACCGTCATTCTATCCACAAAGCCTTCAATCAGTTCCTTTTTGCTTCGCAGACGAATGCTCGAATCGACCGCTTTGGCAATATTCACACGAATCTCCCTCCTATCCTTGCTGTTGGATTTGCGGTACCGCTCGACCAGCCGGAGAATATAGTCAATATTGACTTCAATCTGCTTAATGAGCTCCATTTCGAAGACAAGGTCATCATTGATTTTTTCTTTTTCCGCATTTTGCTCCTTTGTGAACGATTGATGCAGGTCGATATAGCGGCTCTGATAATCCTGGAAATCGCGCTCAGTGGGAATTTTGTTGCCTTCAAAATCATCAAAAGCGGTCAGGATGTTTCTCAGACGCAGAATCGCACCAAAGAGCCGGATGAAATCCTTTTGGGAATCCTCTCCGACAATCTGGACTCCCGGAGGAAAGTCTGTCCTGAGCTTTTCAATGAGTTCAATGTATCCGGGGTGATGCTTGCCTTTTTCATCATAGCCCGCGTAATAATCTTGATAGCTCTTTAGAAGGACAATCCCTCCGGCTTCACGGTTGCCGAATAAAGCGATGGCTTTATCGGTTGCCTCTTCCAGATTACGGAAACAGACTATATTCCCGAACGTCTTAACACTGTTCAGAATCCGGTTCGTCCGACTGAACGCCTGAATCAGGCCGTGCAGCCTCAAGTTCTTATCGACCCAGAGCGTGTTGAGGGTCGTCGCGTCAAAACCTGTCAGGAACATATTGACCACAACCAGCAGATCCACTTCGCGTTTTTTCATACGCATGGAGAGATCCTTATAGTAGCTCTGAAACTTATCTGCCGATGTATCAAAATTCGTACCGAACAGAGCATTGTAATCAGCAATAGCCTCCTCCAGAAAATCGCGCGAGCTCTTGTCCAACCTGGCTGTATCGAAATTTTCATCCGGCAGTAAATCCTCAGGATCAGCTTCATTGGCGTTGTAGCTGAATATCGTAGCTACTTTGAGCTCGCGTCCACTCTCGGCCAACTGCTCCTTCAATATTTTGTAATACATCTTGGCAACAGGGATCGAACTGACCGCCAAAATCGAGTTGAAGCCTGACACTCGCTGCCCTTCCAGTGAATAGAAGCTGTTGCGTTTGGTCTTTTGATCAAAGTGCTCGAGGATATAGCGAACGACCTCTCGAATCCGGCCCTCGTCAGCCATGGCCCTTTCCGTATCAATGGCGTGGACGTTTATATCTACCACACCGTCTCTCATCCTCACCGTGTCGATGTAGTCGATGCGGAAGGGCAGGACGTTTCCGTCGTTGATTGCGTCCACAATAGTGTACGTATGCAGCTTATCTCCAAAGGCCTGCTCTGTAGTTCTCATCAGCGGATTGCCGCTGCTCCCGGCATTGGCGGCAAAGATAGGTGTCCCGGTAAATCCGAACAGGTGATAATTCTTGAAGGATTTCACGATTTGGATGTGCATATCCCCGAACTGGGAGCGATGGCACTCGTCAAAGATGATGACCACGTGCTTTTTATAAATCTCATGGCTCTTGTTCATCGAAACGAATCGGTCCAGCTTCTGAATCGTCGTGATGATAATCCGCGCATCCGATCTTTGGAGCTGCCCTGCCAGTATCCTCGTGGAGGCATTACTGTTGGCCGCTCCTTTCTGGAAGCGGTCGTACTCCTTCATGGTCTGGTAGTCGAGGTCTTTGCGGTCGACCACGAACAACACCTTATCAATGTAGGGCAAGCCACATGCAAGCTGTGCCGTCTTGAAGCTGGTCAGCGTCTTGCCGCTGCCGGTGGTATGCCAGATATAGCCCCCGGCTTCAATCGTGCCAACCTTTTCCCGGTTGTGTGAATTCTCAATCCGGGAGAGGATGCGCTCTGTGGCCGCAATCTGATAAGGCCGCATGACCATCAGCAAATTCTCCGATGTGAACACGCAGTACCGCGCCAGTATAGCCAGAATCGTATGCCTGGCAAAAAAAGTCCGGGTGAAATCGATCAGGTCGGTAATGGGCTTGTTGTTCCCGTCAGCCCAGTAACTCGTAAACTCAAAGCTGTTGGAGGTCTTTTTGCTTTTCTTGCGCTCACCTTCAGCAATCTCCTTCACATGGCTGAAGCGGGTGGTGTTTGAATAATATTTTGTGTGTGTACCGTTACTGAT
>JAAZFK010000135.1 GCA_012511735.1 Clostridiaceae bacterium
CAATCAGGTAGCCCGACTGGTCAAACTCAATGTCCCGCTCATACTCCAAAATCTCATTGGCCTGCTCAAAAAACTCAATGGAAAACAAGGCCAGCTGGCAGTTGCGCTCCGCGCCCCACTGCATGCGGACCCCCGCCCCGCAGCGGCCCGTGGAACCATGACCCAGCGTATCCTTCTCCAGGACCACGATGTCCTTGACACCCTCCCTGGCCAGATTCCAGGCGATGGCACAGCCGGAGACACCGCCGCCGATGATGACAACCGAAGCGCTTTTAGGTAGTGACATCTGCATCCTCCATGAAAAACGACAGGGGCAGTGATTTGACAGGCGGCCGGTGAGCCGATGGCTCCACCTCTTCCAATGGAATGCCGGTCATGCGGGAAATCTCCCGGGCGATCAAAGGACCGCAGGTCCTGGCCTGACAAGGCCCCATGCCGGCCCGGCTGATCCGCTTGATCTCATCCAAAGTCGTGTAGCCCTCCGCGATCAGCTGGCGGACCTCACCCAGGGTCAAGCCCTCACAGCGGCAGAGGATGGCGTCCTCATCCATGGGTTGACTGTCTTCGGTTTCTGCGCCGGTCATGGCAAGCGGTTCACCGTCGCCCGCCTCCCTGGCCCGAAAGAAGCGGACCTCATGAACCAGGTCAAGAGGCAAAGACAAGGTCACCAGAGGCGTGCCTCCCTTTCTTCCTCTTTGAACCCGGGCGACCCGGGCATCCGTCACATAGGCGCCTGACCGGTCGAGCGCGGCGACCAGATCATCCTTTTGTGGCAAGGGAAGAAACTCATAAGGGATGGATAAAGTGGCCATCCCGTCCCCCCTGGATTCGTCGATGATGAAGATGGCCAGACCCGGGCAAACCCCCGCGCAGATTCCACAGCCCGTACAAAGGTCAGGGACCAGCTGGGGAAGCTCGTTGATGTCTTCCAGGGGTAAGATGGCATCGAAGGGACAGGAGTCGCTGCAGGGGTTGCAGGGGATCTCCTGGAAGCACTCGATGACGGCATAGGGGCCTTTGGCTCTTCTTTCGGCCGAGGGCAGGACCGACTCGATCAGGTCAGATCCGGCGATGCCGGTTTCATACAGCATGATCCACCTCCTTGGGGGAGAAGCCGTGTAAGGTCAAGGCAATGCTCTCCCGGATCTTGTCACCTTCAGGACCCGCCCGAAGCTGGCGCAATTGTTCCACCAGATCCTGACGCTTACTCTCATAGTCCTCAGATTGATAACCCAGGGTCGCGGCCGCCTCCAAGCCTGCCAGCTGTCCCTCCACCAAGGCGGAACTGGCCTCCTCGATGCCTGTCAGATCACCGGCTACGTAAATACCCGGCACACTGGTTTCCAGGTAGCGGTTGCGGACGGGGACATGGCCGCCCAGTTCATTGACATAGCGCATCTCACAGCCGGCCTGCCAGAGCAATTCAGCCAGAGGGGAGAGCCCGACCGCGATGCAGATGACATCACAGGCAACCGTCTTCTCCGAACCCGGGATCAGATTCCAGAAAGGATCCACCCGGGCGATGACCGCCGACTCGACCGCTTCGGTTCCGTCCGCCCGCACAATGGTGTGGGAGGTCAGGATGGGGATGCCTGCCCGCCGGATCTTGCTGGCATGCACCATGTA
>JAAZFK010000136.1 GCA_012511735.1 Clostridiaceae bacterium
ATAAGGAGGCAGGGTGATGGAATTGTGGTTCAGCGAATACCATTCAGACGACATGAAGTTCAGTTTTCGTGTCAGAAAGCAATTGTTCTCGAAGCATTCCGGCTTCCAGCATATCCAGGTTCTTGACAGCCATGAATTCGGACGGGTGCTGGTCATGGACGGATTCATCATGATGACGGAAAAAGATGAGTTCATTTACCACGAAATGATTACCCATGTACCCATGGCGGTTCATCCCGACATCCGGAAAGTGCTGGTCATCGGCGGAGGCGATGGGGGCGTGCTCCGTGAGCTTTGCAAATATGATCAGATTGAAGAGATCAGTCTGGTGGAGATCGATCCCATGGCGGTTGAAGTCGCCAGACGATATCTTCCGACGGTTGCCGTATCCTTCGACGACCCGCGCGTCAGTTTGATTCATGAAGACGGTCTGCGCTATGTCAGACGTTTCCGGGACGCCTTTGATTTGATCATCGTTGATTCGACAGATCCTTTCGGGCCCGGAGAAAGTCTGTTCACCAGAGAGTTTTACAGCAACTGCCGTCACGCGCTCAAAGAAGACGGTGTCCTGGTCAACCAGCATGAGGGACCTTACTACCGCGAGGACGCCGAGGAGGCCGCCGCCATTTATAAAAAGACCTCGGTCATCTTTTCGATTGCCCAGGTCTATCAGGCACATATACCAACCTATCCAGCCGGTCACTGGCTCTTCGGATTCATGTCAAACCGCTACCATCCTGTACGCGATCTGGACGCCGGGCGATGGGAATCCCTGGGATTGAAGACACGTTATTACAATACCAGGTTGCATGCGGGCTCTTTCGCGCTTCCCACCTACGTGAACCGCCTGCTTGACCGGGGCGAGATCCTGGATGATGTGTTCGAACGGACGGCAGGAGAAGACGGCGGTTTGGCCGGGGAGGCCGGTGATGAATTTTGATAGAGCCCTCTTTCAGGATCCCACTTTTTGTGGGTGCGGCACTTCTTACCAGGAGAGTCGGGTCGTGCTTTTCGGAGCTCCTTACGATGGTTCGGCTTCCTTCCGACCCGGTGCCCGCTTCGGACCTTCTGACATGCGGCGCGATTCCTGGGGACTGGAGACCTACAGTCCGGTTCTGGATCGGGATCTGGAAGACGCGCGTGTCTGTGACCTGGGTGACCTGGAACTGCCGGCCGGCAACACGCCTCTGGCCCTGGAACGGGTCGAGGCCGTCAGTGACAGCATTTTGACCGCGGGCAAATTGCCTGTGATGATCGGGGGCGATCACTCGATGACCTTGGGCGCTGTCCGGGCCGCCCTCAAAGTTCATCCCGATCTTCACCTGATCCAGCTTGACGCCCATACGGATCTGCGTCAGGATTACCTGGGTGACGAGCTGTCTCACGCTTCAGTCATGCGGCGATGCTTCGATCTGCTCGGCAAAGACAGGATTCACGCTTTCGGTATCCGCTCCGGATTGAAAGAAGAATTTGAATTTGCCAGAAGCCATGGAGATCTTCATGCCTTCACCCTTGAAGAGGTGACCTCGCTGCGTGAGACGGTGGGGGGACTTCCGGTCTATGTGACCATTGATCTGGATCTGCTGGATCCCTCTATCTTGCCCGGGACAGGAACCCCCGAGCCGGGCGGTGTGACCCTGGCGGAGCTTTTGAAGGCGCTGAACTTTTTATCGGAGCTTAAGCTGGTCGGAACTGACTTGATGGAGCTGGCGCCCAGACTGGATCCCTCGGGCGCGTCGACTGCGGTTGCCTGCAAGCTGCTTCGCGAATGGCTCCTGCTTCTTGCCCCTGATCCACAATGAAAACAAGTCTGAATCTGATATAGTGACGGAGGCAACGCCGCTTGGCCGCGATGCCCAGCTTTTATCAACGGAAGGAGTTTATTTGCCATGGCAAAAGCGATGATCATCGGAGCAGGCGGAGTTGCGCAGGTGGCCGCCCACAAATGTGTTGAGAACAGGCAGGTCTTTTCAGAACTTTGCATTGCCAGCCGGACCCTGTCCCGCTGCGAGGAACTGAAAGACAAGCTGGATGGCCGGGGAGTTCCCATCACGACGGCTCAGGTTGATGCCGATAAGACGGATGAACTTGTTTCCCTGATCCGCAAAGAGAAGCCGGATATTGTCATGAATCTGGCCTTGCCTTATCAAGATTTAACCATCATGGACGCCTGCCTGGAAACCGGTGTCGATTATCTGGATACAGCCAATTACGAGCCAGAGGATACCGCCAAATTCGAGTATAAGTGGCAGTGGGCCTACCAGGATCGTTTTAAGGAGCGTGGTTTGACCGCTATTTTGGGCTCGGGCTTTGATCCCGGGGTCACGGGTGTTTTCTCTGCCTATGCTCTCAAGCACGAATTTGACCGGATTGATGAAATTGATATTCTCGACTGCAACGGAGGAGATCACGGCTACCCCTTCGCGACCAATTTCAACCCTGAAATCAACATCCGTGAAGTCACAGCCAATGG
>JAAZFK010000137.1 GCA_012511735.1 Clostridiaceae bacterium
CCAATTTGCGCCTGGCCTCCATCGTCCGCGGCCAGGACATCATTTTCCCCGGCGGTCAGGACCAAATCCTGCCGGAAGACCGGGTCATTGTGGTCGCCACGGGTGTCCGTCTCTACGACCTTGACGACATTTTGGGAGGCCGGGATTGAACTTCAATTCCGTACGTTACGTGCAGGGGCGGATCTACCAGATCTGTTCCTTCCTGCTTCTGGTACCGGTCCTGGTCGCCCTCTTTTTTCAAGAATTCAAAGCCGCCCTGTCCAGCTTCGGTCTGGTCGCCGTCGTCATGCTGGGCCTGGGCTTTCTGATGACCATTAAGAGGCCTGAAACACTCCGCCTCCGCGCCAGCGAAGGCATGGTGATCACCTTTCTTACCTGGCTGTCCGTTTCACTGGCGAGCGCCCTGGCCCTGATCCTTACCGGCGAGATCAGCGGTTTCGTCAACGCTTTTTTCGAATCGGCTTCGGGCTTCAGCACAACGGGTTCGACCATCCTGCGGGACGTCGAAGCGCTGTCTCATTACTGTCTTTTCTGGCGCAGTTTCACCCATTTCATCGGCGGTATGGGTGTCCTGGTTTTCGCCTTCGTCATCAGCGCGGACTCACCCGCCGATACAGTCAATATCATGAAGGCTGAGATGCCCGGCCCTTATTTCGGCAAACTGGTCTCCCGGATCCGCAAGACTGCCGTCATCCTCTACGCCATCTACTTTGCCATGACCCTGATCACCATCATCCTGCTCTGCCTGGGCGGGATGTCCGTCTTCGATGGCGTCATCCATGGGCTGGGGGCCGCCGGCACGGGTGGATTCTCCAATCGGAACAGCAGCATCGGTTTTTATAACAGCTCTTACATCAACTGGGTTTTAACGGTCGCCATGGTTCTTTTTGGAATCAACTTCCAGGTTTATTTCATCGGTCTGAAAAAAGGCATTCGCCAGGCGATCAAAAGTGAGGAGCTGCGCTGGTATCTGGGGATTTACCTGTCGGTATCCCTGCTGGTCACCCTGACCACCCTCAGACAGGCACTTTCCGCGGGACAAGCGATCGAGCACTCCTTTTTCACCGTCAGTTCGATCATGAGCACCACTGGTTACGCTACCCGGGATTTTTCACTTTGGCCGCTGATCAGTCAGGTACTCCTGCTTTTCGTCATGTTGCTCGGCGCCTCCGCCGGCTCTACAGGAGGGGGGCTCAAAGTCTCCCGATTCATGGTCTATCTGAAATCCGCTCGCGAACAGATCGTCAGGTCACGCGATCAGCGCCAGATCATGTCCGTCCGGGTGGATGGCCAACTCCTTCCGGAATCGGATAAACAGCCGGTGCTGCGCTATCTTTGCATCTATTTTCTATTCATCAGCTTTGGAACCCTCCTGCTTGCCCTGGACAGTCCCGACCTGATGACCGCCTTTTCGGCATCGGCCACCGCCGTCAATAACGTTGGACCAGGCCTTTCTGCCATTGGACCTGTTGCCAATTTCTCCGGCTTCACGGACTTTTCGAAGATTGTGCTGAGCCTGCTCATGCTGGCCGGCCGTCTGGAGTTCCTCCCCTTCCTGCTCTTCTTTTCCCCCAAGACCTGGAAACGGACATCCTGATCCCAAACGATCAAGAGAAAGGAAGTTTTATGACTTTTAGAATCGCGGATACACAGGCCTTCGCCGGCAACCCCTTTGAAATCATGCGGGGAGGCGTCCTGGTCACAGTCCAGGCCAAGGGACAGATCAACACCATGACGGTTGGCTGGGGAGGATTTGGTTATTTCTGGGGCAGGGATACCGTTTATATGGCTATCCGGCCCGAACGCCATACCTTCGGTATGATCCAGCTGGCTGATACTTTTTCAGTCTCGGTGTTGCCAAAGACGGACAGCGCCAGGGACATCCTGGACTTTTGCGGCAGTGTTTCGGGCCGCGACAGGGACAAAATTGAAGCATGCGGTCTGACTGTCGCCTTCATGGAGGATACTCCCTATTTCCAGGAAGCGGAAACCGTCTTTATTTGCGAGAAACTTGCCAACCCGCATATGACCGGCGACTGGATCCTGCCGGGACACGGCATTAAGGAACAGTGGTA
>JAAZFK010000138.1 GCA_012511735.1 Clostridiaceae bacterium
AAATCCTGGCATCCCAGGTCCAACAATTGACCAGCGCCTCCATCACCAAATGGCAGATGGTCATCGTTGTCTCAATCGGTGTCGGGATCCTGGTCATGGTCGGCTTTTGGCGGATCATCAAGCAGGTTCGGCTGCGTTATGTCTTCTGGGTCACCTATGCGGTAATCCTAGTTTTGGCCATACTGAACCGGCCACTCCTTCATGATTTCGCCTTCGACGCGTCCGGCGCGACGACAGGCGCCATCACCACACCCTTTATTTTGGCGCTGGCCGCTGGAGTTGCCCAAATCACGGCTTCCCGCCGTGAAGATGCCAGGGATCAGTTCGGTATCGTCGGCCTGGCGTCCGCGGGTGCCATCCTGGCCGTACTTGCCCAGGGGGCTTTGCAGAAGTCTTTCAACCCCACGACGCCATCTGGTTCAGGCTGGCAGGCACCCGCTTTCTTTTTTGAGCCATTTAAACAGGCAACGGGAACCGCCTTCTGGGATTCACTACTCAGCATCGCGCCCCTGGTGCTCATCTTCTTCCTGTTTCACATCACAATTCTTACTTTACGAAGGCGCGAAAAAACACGTATCTACATCGGTATGTTTTTCTGTTACCTGGGTCTGGTTCTCTTCATGGTCGGTGTCATGGGCGGCTTCATGTCAACGGGGCACCTGATTGGAACCGAGCTGGTCCTGAAGAATAAACCTTTCCTCACTGTCATCGCGGGTTTCTTTCTTGGCATGGCGACGGTCATCGCCGAGCCTGCTGTCCATGTACTGACCTTGTCGGTCGAAGAGGAAACGGATGGTGTCATTCCCCGCAAAGTCGTCCTGGCCTTCCTTGCGGTCGGCGTCGCCTTTTCCGTCGCACTCGCGGTCATCCGCATCTACATCAACGGACTCGAACTATGGCACATCCTCCTGCCCGGTTATACCTTGATTATGATCATGAGCTATTTCACCCCTGACCTTTTTCTTGGGATTGCATTCGACGCCGGTGGGGTCGCCTCGGGGCCCATGACGGCGACCTTCATCCTGGCGTTCACCCAGGGGATCGCCGCGGGGGTTCCCCAGGCGGATTTATTGTTGGATGGTTTCGGTGTCGTCGCCCTGGTCGCCATGGCGCCGCTGATCACTTTACAGATTCTCGGACTCATCTCAGTCTGGCGCGGCAAGGATCAAAGACGCCGCGAAACCATGGCCCGGGAGGCAGCTTTGACTGTCCCTGAAGAAGAAGAGGAGGATTCCCATGTCAACCAATGAGACGCAAACTGACGGTCCGCTCAGCCTGCTGACCGTCATCTCAGATCCGGGCAAGGCAGATGCCATGGCGCGGTTCGCGCTTCAGAACGGTGCGCGGGCGGCTTACCATTTTTACGCGCATGGCACGGCGCCCGGCCATCTTCTGGCACTCTTGGGCTTGTCGGGTGTTCGCCGTGAAATGATCTCACTCACTGTCCCGGAAGATCAGGGGCACCCGCTTATGGACAAGCTCTGCCGACAGTTTCATTTCGGCAAGGATATGAACGGGATCGCCTTCCTCCAGAGTCTGGACTCCAATGGCCGGCAATCGGAAGCAGAGAACGCCTATGTCATGATCGCCGCCGTCGTCAACGAAGGGGATGGCGAATACGTGATCGAAAGCGCCCGGCGCTGTCATCCGGTGGGAGCCACCATCCTGCGGGCACTCGGGACTGCCGACCACAGCAGAAAAACCTTTGATTTTGAGATCGTACCCCAAAAGGAAGTGGTCTTGATCATCGCCAGAACCTGTCATGTTGACGCCCTCAATCAGGCAATCTACCAGGAACTGAGCTCAGACCAGCCAGGCAGAGGCATCCTTTTCTCGCTGGCACTCGACCGGGTGGCCGGTCTCCTCGACATGGTTCCCGATTGCGATGAAGCTGAAGAGGCGAAACCTGATCAATCTCAAATGACTTGGCAGGACGACCGTTATGCCC
>JAAZFK010000139.1 GCA_012511735.1 Clostridiaceae bacterium
ATCTACGATTACAGCTACAAAGGCCGGGAATGGCGCATGGCGATTGCCGTCCTGATTAACGGTTTCCAGATCAGCGGCGGGGCGAGCGGCCTCTTTTTCGCCCCCGCCATGAGCTACATGATGTGGGAAGCTCAATATGTGGTCACTCTGAAGGCTCCGCGCGAGGAATTCGATCGCTACTATGCCGATTATGTGATGTTCAGTTCCACCATGCAGGCCAGCCCGGGGCTGGTCACGCAGATCGAGCAGGAACGCGCCCGAATCATGGGACAGCTCCAGCAACAACAAGCGGACTGGTTCCGGGGACACATGAAGATCATGAGTGAGCAGCAGGCCAGCTTTGACGCCTACAATCAGGCCTGGTTCGCCCGATCCGACCGGCAGCATCAGGCCATGAGGCAGTCATTCGACCCGCGCTCTGCGCATGATCGTATCTTTGACAAGTACAGTGAGGCGGTGCGGGGGGTTGACACCTACCTGCGCCCTGACGGTACGGAGGTGGAATACTCCGTCATCAATGAGGCGGCCTTCTCAAGTGCTACCGACAGCCAAACCACTTTTGCCACCCAGGCAGGTGATTTTCAATCCATCGACTGGGTCGAGATGAAGAAAAAGTACTAGCCACCCGAAACAAAAAACAACCAACTGTTACCTCTGATACCAAGGAGGCAGGATTCTCGGTCCCCGTCTATGATGGGAACATCTTTTAGACTCATTCTAATTCTTGTTTTCACGAGAAGAAAGGAGACAACCGTGTCAAGCAAAGACCCCATGATGAAGAACCAACTGGGAGATCTGTTGCCCAGCCGCAATGATGTCAAAGGAGACCATCCCGGCATCACCAGGGAGAGCGGCGCGCCCGTCATCAACAATCAGGACACCATGACCGCGGGACCCAGAGGGCCCCAGGTAGTCCAGGATGCCTGGCTGATCGAAAAGCACGCCCATTTCAACCGCGAGGTCATCCCCGAGCGCCGTATGCACGCCAAGGGATCCGGCGCCTTCGGCGAATTTACCGTCACGCACGACATCAGCCAATACACCAAGGCCAAAGTATTCTCAGAGATCGGCAAGAAGACCAAGATCTTCATGCGCTTTTCGACCGTGGCCGGTGAGCGCGGCGCCGCGGACGCCGAGCGCGACATCCGTGGTTTCGCCGTTAAGTTCTACACGGAGGAAGGCAACTGGGATGTAGTCGGCAATAATACCCCGGTCTTTTTCTTCCGGGATCCGAAAAAATTCATCGATCTCAACCACGCCGTGAAAAGAGATCCCCGGACCAACATGAGATCGCCCAATACCAACTGGGATTTCTGGTCCTCCCTGCCTGAGGCCCTGCTTCAGGTCACCATCACCATGAGCGACCGGGGGATCCCCTCCTCCTACCGCTACATGCATGGATTCTCCAGCCACGCTTACAGCCTGATCAACCAGGACAATGAGCGGGTCTGGGTCAAGTTCCACTTCAGAAGCCAGCAGGGCATCCAGAACCTGACCGACCAGGAGGCGGCCGTCGTGGTGGCAAACGATCGTGAGAGCCATCAGCGTGATCTCTACAATGCCATCGAACAGGCCAAGTATCCAAAGTGGACGCTTTTCATCCAGGTCATGACCGAGGAGGAAGCCAACAAGCTGGACTACAATCCCTTTGATCTGACCAAGATGTGGTTCAAGGAAGACTTCCCCCTGATGGAAGTGGGTGAGCTGGTTTTGAACAAGAACCCTGACAACTATTTCGCGGAGGTGGAACAGTCCGCCTTCAACCCGGCCAACAATGTACCGGGGATCGGCTATTCCCCCGACCGCATGTTGCAGACCCGGCTCTTCTCCTATGGGGACGCTCAGCGTTACCGGCTGGGGGTCAACCATCACCAGATCCCGGTCAACGCGCCGCAGGGAGTCAAGAACCCCCACAGCTTCCACCGCGACGGCCTGATGAGAGTAGACGGCAACCTGGGCAGTGAGCTCCACTATGAGCCCAACAGCTATGGCAACTGGCAGGATCATTACACGGAAGCCGAGCCCATCCAGCAGGGTGGCGATGTCCTGCAGTACGATTTCCGCGAGGACGATCATGACTACTACAGGCAGCCCGGCAAACTCTTCCGTGCCATGACGCCGGAACAGCAATTGGTTCTCTTTGAGAACACGGCCAGAAACATGGGCGACTCGACGCTCCAGATCAAGCACCGCCACATTGTCCACACCTACATGGCAGATCCGGACTACGGCAAGGGCGTGGCCAAGGCACTCGGCATCGACATTGAGGAGGTCGACCTGACCCCCATGAAGTCGGACAGCCGCGAGGCTTGGGAGAAGGATAAGGCCAGAGGCGCAGACCTCAATGTACCGACCCAGGCCGCCTGCCCCGAGTCCGCCAAGGACTTGCCGGCTGAGGGCCGCGACACCAATGTCGAGGATCCCGTTTCCCTTTACAGCTGGGAAGATGATCCTCACATGTTGTAAGGACAAGCAGACAAGCTGGAATTGACTTGTCATAACCATCTAAAAGAGGGGCGCGCCGCGCCCCTCTTTATCTTCAACCTTTGATTC
>JAAZFK010000140.1 GCA_012511735.1 Clostridiaceae bacterium
CCGCAGGTCATGCCGTCAACAATCAATAGAACTTCCTGGTCCATGGTTTCTTCCTCCTCTAGCGGGTCAAGGAAAATGGGACAGGCTCTGTCCGTTATCCCTTCTGTAATCAATTCGTCCACACGCATGGAGCTGGTCTCTTGTCTCAACCCCTTGCGGAATCTTTCTTTGCCAGGCTTGAATCGTCTGAGCCGGAGCGCGTTCAATACTACGAAGATCGAGCTGAAGCTCATGGCAAGCGCGCCGATCATGGGCGTCAGCTTGAGTCCGTAAGGAACATAGAAGGCGCCCGCCGCGATGGGAATGGCGATCACATTGTAGAAGAAGGCCCAGAAGAGATTTTCCTTAATCGTCCTCAAGGTTTTGCGGCTCAGTTCAATGGCTGTGACGGCGTCATTCAATTCATTGCGGACCAGCACCACATCCGCCGAATCAATGGCGATGTCACTGCCGGCCCCGATGGCGATTCCAACATCGGCCACGGCAAGCGCCGGCGCGTCATTGATGCCGTCACCCACCATGGCAACCCGCTCGCCTCTAGCGCGAAGGCGGTTGACCACCTCCGCTTTATCAGTCGGCAAGACCTCGGCGATCACCTGAACCCCGCCCAGCTCGCGGCCGATGGCTTCAGCTGTCGCCTGCCGGTCACCAGTCAGCATAATGACGCGGATGCCCAGCTTGTGGAGCCGGTCGACTGCCTTGACGCTGCCCGGCTTCAGTCGGTCGGTCGCTCCGATCAGTCCCAGGAGTTTGTCATCCAGGGCCATGAAAAGGATGGTTCGGCCCTGGGCCGCCAGCTCATCGGCACTTTGTTCCAGGGCCTGGTCTCTGGCACCCAGCTCCTTCATGTAGTTGGCACTGCCGATGTAGACCGTCCGCTCATCTTTCAAAAGACCCTTGACGCCCTTGCCCGGGACCGCCTCAAAACGCTCCAATGGAATGCGGTCTGTCAGCTGCCGCTCCTGAGCAGCCTGGAGTACCGCGCCGGCCAGGGGGTGTTCGGACAACTCTTCCAGGGTCGCCGCCAGGGTCAGCAGCTGATCCTCGCTATCGAATGAGGCATCGGATTCTTCTCCCACCAGGATCTCTGTCACCACGGGCTTTCCTACCGTTAAGGTTCCGGTCTTGTCAAACACCACACTGGTCAAATTACCGGCGTCTTCCAATGCTTCTCCGGATTTAATCAGGATGCCGTGACGGGCTCCCTGGCCTGTCGCCACCATGATGGCAACGGGTGTCGCAAGTCCAAGCGCGCAGGGACAGGAAATGACCAGAACAGAAATCGCCATGGAGAAGGCCAGCTCACCCGGGTAGCCCGCAAGCAACCAGACAGCCAGGGTCACAAGGGCGATGACAATCACGATGGGAACGAAAACACCGGCCACCTTGTCGGCCAGCCGTGCCACCGGCGCCTTGGAGGAAGAAGCCTCCTCCATCAGATGGATCATCTGGGCCAGGGTCGTGTCCTCGCCTGTTTTAGTGGCCTCAAAAAGAAGGGTGCCGGTCCCGTTGATGGTGGCCGAGGTCACAGGGTCGCCTGGCGCTTTTTCGACCGGGATACTCTCCCCCGTCATGGCGGATTCATCGATGGAGCTGTGTCCTTCACGGACGACGCCATCACAGGGCACACGGGCACCGGGCAAGAGAACCACCAGATCCCCGGGACGCAGGTCTTCCGCGTCAATCTCGATCCGTTGGCCGTCCCGCATCACCAGGGCCGTCTGAGGGACAAGATCCATGAGACCCGTCAAGGCCTCGGAGGTCTTGCCCTTGGCTCTTGCCTCCAAGGTCTTACCTACCATAATCAAGACCAGGATCATGGCAGCCGATTCAAAGTAAAGCTGATGTAGATAGCGGTCGATCAGGGCGCTGTCCCCGAATCCCAAGCCATTGCCAATCCGGTAGATGGCGAAGATCCCAAAAACAAAAGAAGCGGCAGAACCGAGCGCGATCAGGGTATTCATATTGGGAGCTTTGTGAATCAGCCCCTTGAAGCCCGATGTAAAGAAAAAGCCATTGATGATGAGAACCGGCAGGGCGAAGACCATCTGTAAAAGCGCGTAACCGACCGCGTTTTCATGGCCCGTCAGAAAAGATGGAAGAGGCAGTCCCAACATGGGACCCATTGACAGCCACATGAGAGGAATCAGCAGGATCGTCGACACGAGCAGGCGATGCAGCATCTGCCGCTCTTCCCTTTCACGCTCCTCGACCAGCATTTGTCGTTCAGCCCGTCGATCCCGCTTTCTGGATGTCCCGCTTTGGCCAACCAGGCTGATGCCGTAGCCGGCTTTCTCAACCGCTTCCATGACGGCCGCCTCCGACTGGACCTTGTCGTCCAGGTCCACGGTCATGGTCCCTGTCAGTAAATTGACATTGACCTCGCTCACACCGTCCAATTTTTCGACTGACCGGGTCACCGCTGCCTGGCAGGAGGCACAGGTCATCCCGGTAACGGCAAAGGTTTTTTTCATAGAACTACCCCTCTTTCCTCCCGTTATCTTACGGCTGGAATAGCTGCGCTGTCGTAACGACGGGCGCAGACCACCTGTTCACATGTGAGGAGGGAAGTTGTCAGACTCCCGCTTTGCCGCTCTTCGAAGCTTGTCGCTTGATCCATCCACGAAGGAGGAGGCGGGTGCGCCAGAAATAAAAGCGGTGACGCCTGGGCAGCAAAGTGGTGTCAAGCGGATAAAAGAAGCGGCCCGCGTCCAGATCCAGCAATACGGGGTAGAGACTTGCCTGGCAACCGGTCGTCCCCAGATAATTGACGACGCCCGCAGCAGCGGATGTCACCTCATCGCGGTTTTTCATATCTGTCAGAAAAATCAGCCTGTTTCGCGGAGCTGGATAAGGGCCGTAGAGTTCCTCGATCTTTCTTTCGCTCTCCTTGAGAATCTGATCCACGATGATCACGTTCAGCATGGGGTGGTAGAAGAAGAAGAGCCGGTCCACCAGCCGTGTCCTGCCAAAGGAGGGAATCATGCGCTTGCGCACCAGCACAGCGTCAAAAGGCTGGAAACCTGTTTTGATCCATTTTTTATTGACAAAGTGATCCCGGATCTCATTGCGGTAGCCGGGCCAGCTGTCCTGGAGCCGGCGGTATTTTTTGCGGAAGCGGAAACGTCGGATTCGATCCAGCCGCTTGATGCTTTTCGGGTTGCCGGGACTGAACCGCTCCAGCTTGATGCTCGAAAACAGCTGGAAAAGGAAAACCAACAGCATGAGCCCATAAAGGACGAAGGCAACCGTCAAGGCGGTGTCCAGGTATTTGAGCGCCTCAAAATCGGGCGCCTGGCCGATTTTCTTGCGTAGCCACAACAAGCCGGCGCCGATCAGGGCGAGGATGACGAAATGGGAAAATAGATCCCTGAACCAACCCTTGCCGCGCATGCTTAAGGGAGCAGGGTCAGTTTGGTCTCAATTTCGGCGACATGAGAAAGTGTCTGGAAGACTGAACAGTACTTGCCCGCGATTTCACTCGCCCGATTGAACTGTTTGTCCTTCTCCACATCAGCGCCCTTGACTACCATGTCAATAATGACATGCTGCAAAGTGGTGGGTGATTCCTTGCGGTGATGCCCCTCTACGTCGATGGTAACTTCTTCATAGGACAGTTGCATCTTCTCGGTAATCCCGAGAAAAGTCACATAGAAGCAACCGGCCAGTCCGGAAAGGACCAGATCGTAAGGACCGAATTGATCCTCTTCAGGTCCCATAATCAAGCTGCCCCGACTGGTTTCAACAACACCATGATAACGCGGCTCAAAAACCGCCTTGATATGACTCATACCTTCCTCCGTTCAAGTCATGGCTCAGGACGAGGCCCCGAGCTCCAATTCAACCGTCTTCTTTTCCGATCCGCGGTAGAAAGTCAGGGTCACCTGATCGCCTGCCGCGTGTTGATTCTTGGCATCGGCCAGCTCCTTGGTGGTTGTCACCTCCTGACCTTCAAAGGCCGTGATGACATCACCTGCCTGGAGCCCGGCCTCATCCCCGGCGCTTCCCGGCTCAACCGATACCACGACGACCCCAGGGTAGTGAAGTCCCTGGTCATCTGCCAGATTCTCCTCCACGGTGGACACCGTGATACCCAGCATGGGCCAGACATGTTTGCCGGTCCGGATAATACTTTCAATAATTGGTTTAGCCGCATTGACGGGTATAGCAAAGCTGATCCCCTGAACCTGCTCAATCGAGCCGGGATCACTGAAGATGATCTTCAACTGGTTGATCCCGATCACCTCTCCGTAAGCGTTGAGAAGGGCCCCGCCTGAATTGCCCGGGTTCAGGGCCGCGTCGGTCTGGATCAGGGCGATCGGTGTCTGAGCCAGCTCCCGGTCAAGAGCAGAGATGATGCCCGAAGTCACGGTTCCTGACAACCTCCCCGTCGGATTGCCGATGGCGATGGCCATCTCACCGATCAGAAGCTTGGACGAGTCTCCCAGCTCCACGGCGGGCAGCCCCGTCGCGTCAATTTTCAAGACCGCCACATCGGCGTATGCATCACTGCCGACCAGCTTGGTCTCGAAGGCCCGGCCATCTTCCAGATTGACATGAATGGAACGGGCATTTTCGACGACATGGGCATTGGTGACCACGTAGCCGTCCTCTGAGATGATGAATCCTGACCCGGCTACCATATTCTGGGAGAGGTCCCCGAACTGGTTGGTGACCATCACGTCCGTGTAGATGGCGACAACTGCCGGCTTGGCCTTATCCACAATCTGAGGGATGGTCAGCGTGGATTTTCCTTCCTGGGGCGCAGGGAGCGCGACCCCGGGCAGGTTAAACTGTGGATCCGTTGCCTCAGTATCGGGTACACCGGGCGCCGTCGCCTCCGATTGAGGCTCTGTAACCGCGGGCTCAGTCACTTCGCTGGTCGTCGGCACAGGTCTCAGGAATTTATCTTTATTGGCGTGCAGCAGCAGAATTAAGGCTGTGATCGCGGAGAAAACAAAGACAGCGATCAGGGCCACCAGGATGATGCCAAGGGCCAGATTGCCCGATCGGCCTTCCCCGCCATTGCTACGGGTTCTCTTTCCGGCGTACTGTCTGTCGTCGTCGGGCTTGTATTCATCGTTCATCTCAGAGTCCTCCTCTCCCGCGCCATCCCAAGACGCTACACGATTCAAAGCGTTACCGGGCCATCAGTCCGAAACACACTCTTGCTGTCCCCTTCTCTTCACAAAGGTCCTGTTCCTATCTTACAGCGCCTTATCCACGAAGAGGGAACAATGGTAACAACCGTCAAGCCTCCGGCTCAAGATCGGCGTCAGGCTGTTCTTTTTCCTTTTTATCAGCGGGTCTGTCTTTCGAAAGCTTGAGTTTGGTTTTCCTGATCGACTTTTTTTTGGAACCCGCCTCAACTTTATCCTTTAAGATCTTGGCAGTTTCTTTGATTTTTTTGCCCGCCGCCTTGGTGAAGGTCATAAAGACGACAGCGAAACGGCCGGCTGACTCGCCTATCCGCTGCCAGATTTTCACAAGCTGTTTTTTGAACTGTCCTTTGCGGCGGGGTGCCCTGGCCTTGACCGGGACATCTTTTTTAACCGGCACGGGCTTCGGCGGCTCCGGTTGGCGGGCGGTCTTTGCCATGACCGGTTTTTCTGCCGGGAGTGGGATCCCGATCTCTTCTTCTTCCACCAGTTCCCCCTGCCAGGGCTTCTCTACGACCAGTGCCGGGCTGATGCCCGCCAGCTGCCGGTCAAGTACATATTTGACCAGGTAATCGAGGCCATATTGCAACCCTTTGAAGGGCAGGATCACAGCCAGGGGAACCAGAACCAGGGTGGCCAGGATGGCCAGCCCCTCCCCGATTACCCAGAGTCCCCCCACAACCACGCCGCCGACCGTGGCCAGGATGCCGCCCGACTTGGCGATCACATCCAAAGACGTCTCGATGTGGCCGTCCATCCTGGCAAAGATCAGGGTCAGGATAGAATCTTTCTCAAAGGTAACCAGAGGCAGAAAGTAGTGGAGCAGGACATAGAAGAGCAAGAGGTATTTAAAGGCGTAGATAAGAATCACCAGAGGTCTGACAAAGAAAGGCAGGCGTCTGTAGAAGATCGAAATGATGGGTGTCAGGATGACCAGGAAGATCAAGA
Source organism: Clostridiaceae bacterium (assembly GCA_012511735.1). GTDB lineage: Bacteria > Bacillota > Clostridia > Saccharofermentanales > DTU023 > UBA4923. The sequence goes on from JAAZFK010000140.1 coordinate 6,108, forward strand.
GGGCGAGGGAGGCGGGCCAACGGATCAGGATTAACTGCTGGCGCTGTTCAGGGAAAAGGGTCAAGAAGGCGAATACCGCCCCCATGGCCGCCGCAAGGAGCACGTGGGCGTTCACGTGCCGGCGCGACCGGTAATCAGTATCGCTCCATACGGAACCGATTAGAAATCCCTCAAGATAATCCATACGCCTCTACAATCTGGCCGGCGCTTACGATAGGTCAGCTCGGCATCGGCCCCAGATGACAACATTAAGTATAACATTCACCCTCACGACGATCAGTCTTCTCCCAACAGAGAACGGGCCATGGCACGGATCCGGCTGAAGCGGTGACTCATACCCGATTTACTGACCGGTGGGATCATGGCCGCGCCCAATTCTTCCAGGGACGCGCCCCTGTTTTCCAGCCTGGCCCTGGAGGCTTCCGCCAGTTGAGGTGGCAGCCAGTCCAGTCCCCTCAATCGCTCAATCACGGCGATGGCTTCCAGCTGCCGGGCAATGGACTCCGCCCTGCGGCCGGCGTTGGCGTCGTCGAAGTTGACCAGCCGGTTGACCTGACCCAGAAGCTCGCGCTCACTCCTTTTCTCTTCAAAGACTAATAGCGCGTGATGGGCACCGCAAAGAAGCAGGAAGCGGGCGACTTCCTCGCCGCTGGTAAAAAGCAGATGGAGACGACCCTGATGGCGGCTGATGCCCGGCTTAAGTCCCTTTTGTGTGAAGAGGCGGCTCATCAGATTGACCGCGCCGCCCGCTGATGGAGAAAAGGCTAGTCGGTAACGGCCTGTGGAAGGATCGGACATGACTCCGCAGGCAAGAAAAAAGGAAGAGAAGACGGGTTCCATTCCCCGCTCACCCACTTCTTCCATCCAGCCATCAAAGTCAAAAAAGAGAGCCATCCCGCCTGTCGGAGGGACCGCAAAGCGAAGCGTCACGTCACGCCTTCCCCTTTTTTTCTCCTCGAGTGGAAAGTTGAGGGTGCGGGCAACCGCTTCCAGCAAAGTGGCCGTCACGTTGCCCGTAACCCGGATCACAACCGACCAAGCACTGTCGCGCTCTTCGATTTTGCCCAGCGCGGCGACGAAGGAGGCAAAGGTGACGAGTGACCAGTCGGGATCGTCAAGATAAGTCCGGTGACGATCTGCCAATTCTTTTCGAATCTGCAACGAAAAGGTCATGCCCGGGCTTCTTCCTCCTCAATGGCCTCGATGAGGCGGCTTTTCACATCGCGGGTCAGATCGCGATGCAGCACGTTGACACGGTAGCCAAGCTCCCGCAGGAATGAGGCCACCAGCTCCACGGCCCGCACACTCCGGTGGCGGCCGCCCGTACAGCCGATCCCGATGCTGAACCGTTGTTTTCCTTCACGAACATAATAAGGAATCGAATATTCAAGCAGCTCTTCCAGGATCTCCAGATAACGGGAGAACTCTGGGAACTGTTCCAGGTACTCGATTACAGGCTGGTCAAGTCCGGACAAGGGCCGCAGCTCCTCGATATAAAAGGGGTTGGGCACGAAGCGGACGTCAAGGGCCATATCGGAATCCATCGGCAGGCCATACTTGAAGCCAAATGACTGAAGGAAAATGGTCATGGAGGCTTGATCCGATGTTTGGCCGAACAGGTGCAGGAGTCGCTCACGCATGCGTTGGCCGGTCAGATCCGTCGTGTCCATGATGTCGGTGGCAAGTTCCCGGACGGGAGCCAGCAAGTTTCGCTCTTCGCGGATGGCATCCGGCAAGGAGCGTTCCGCGGCCATGGGATGATCGCGCCGGCTCTGGTTGTAGCGGCTGATCAAAGAGGCATCTGAGGCCTCCAAAAAGAGGATGCGGACGGGCACATTGAGGTCCTGGAGTTCCTGCAGGATGGGCGAGAAGTGTTCGACGAAACGCGGGTTACGGGTATCCATGACCAGGGCGACCCGGCTGACTGTCTCTTCCTTGCCATCATGCAGGTCATCTTCCGACAGGACCCGGGTCAGCTGTCCCACCAGTTGGGGCGGCATGTTATCGATGCAGAAGAAACCGATGTCTTCCAGTATTTTGACGGCCGTGCTCTTGCCGCTTCCGGAGAGTCCCGTCACGATTGTAATGTCCATTCGATTCAACTCCTCTATCCGATTGTGAAAGGATCGTCTTCCCATTCGCCGACCAGCCGGACCTCGGGTTCCAGCAGGATTCCCTCCCGCTCATAGACTGCCCGCCGGACGTCCGCGAAGACCTGCCCGATCTCCCGGGCGGTCGCGCCGCCGTGGTTGACGATGAAGCCGGCGTGCAGATCCGACACTCCTGCCCGCCCTCTCGTATAGCCTTTCATACCGGCTTCCGAGATGAGTTTGCCGGCATAGTGTCCCTCTGGCCTTCGAAAAGCGCTTCCGGCGGTCAAAGATGCCAGGGGCTGTTTTTGATAGCGCCTGCGGGCAAAGTCAGCCATCCTGTCGTAAATCAGAGTGGCGGGTTCTTGTTTCAACTGGATCTCGGTCTCTAAAATAATAGCTTGCGGATTTTCAGAGAAGAAACTATGCCGATAGGAAAAATCATGCTGGTCACCGGTAAGCTCCGCCAGTTCTCCATCGGAATCAAGATAGCTGGTCCGTAAAACCAGATCCGCCATGCTGCCTTCGAAGGCACCCGCGTTCATCAGGATGGCTCCTCCTACGGAGCCGGGAATGCCACAGGCGAATTCGAAGCCCGACAAACCCAGCCTGGCCGCCCGCGCGGCGATTTCGTAGAGCGAGGCGCCGGCCTCACAGATCAGCGTCTGATCACAGGATCGTATGCTGCCCAAAGCGGGTGACAAAATAGCGGTGATGCCCCGGATCCCCTGATCTGAAATCAAAATGTTACTGCCCCGCCCGATGATGGTGAGCGGCCAACCCTCACTGACGCAGGTTTTCTTCAATTCAATCAGGCTGTCACGGGTGGAGGGAAGAACAAGCAAATCCGCAGGCCCCCCTGCCTTGAAACTGGTCCAGGCAGCAAGAGACTGGTTCTTATGTACTTTCAGGCCCGAAATGCCCCGCAGTCGTTCGCAGGCAAAGGACAGCTTGTCAGTCATGTCGGCTCCTCTTCTGTTCGTCCATAAATGCGATCGGTCAGATCTTTGATCACATCGTGACCCATCTGGCCATAACGATAATTGGCGGCCGCGATTTCGACGATGATGGCCAGGTTACGGCCGGGGCTGACAGGAATCGTGACAGAGGGAACCTCAACCCCCAGGATGGCTGTGCGTTCGTCTTCGTTTCCGATCCGCTTGTATTGCTTGTTCTTGATCCAGAATTCCAAGTTGATGATAAAATCCACATTTTCCTGCCACTTGACGGCAGAGACACCGTACATCTCCCTGACATCCAGGATACCCAAGCCCCGGATCTCAATCAGGTGACGGATGTTATCAGGAGCGCGGCCCAGCA
>JAAZFK010000141.1 GCA_012511735.1 Clostridiaceae bacterium
GGATTGAGACTGGTCATGGGCTCCTGAAAGATCATGGCGATTTCCTTGCCCCGGATCTTCAACATCTGATCCCTGGGCATCTTGGTGATCTCATAAACCTTTCCATCGCTGGCCTTATACCGGATATTACCTGAGACAACCTGGCCGGTCGGTGCTTGGACCAGCTGCATGAGCGAGAGGCTTGTCACCGACTTGCCGCAGCCTGATTCGCCAACCACGCCAACGATTTTCCCTTGAGGGATATCGAAACTGACGCCGTTGACAGCCTTGACGGTACCAACATCGGTGAAAAAATAGGTGTGGAGGTTATCGAACTCGACCACATTGTTGGGATCGCGCATGGTGGTCAAATATTCCTTTTCCGAAACATTTTTCCTGGCCTTTTCCCGCTCGAATTTCTTGATGATCCGATTGTTGTCCCGGCTGATCCGCCGTTCCTCGCGAACGGTCAGGTAGACGGAGTCGTCGATACCTTCTATTTTTTTGCGATTAAATAGCTTGAAGCGTGCCAAAGTGGTCACCTACCTTTTCATTCTGGGATCGAAAGCGTCGCGCAGGCCGTCACCCATGAAGCTGAAGCCCAGAACCGCGATCACGATGAAGACTCCCGCGGGTACCCACATGTTGGGATAGTTGGCGAGAATTTCCTGACCTTTGGAAGGGTCAGCCAGGGCGATCATGGATCCCCAGGCCGCGCGTGGGAAGGGTACACCAAGTCCCAGATAGGAGAGGGTCGATTCGTAGAGAATCACGCCCCCCAGGCCTAAGGTGGCGCTGACAATCAATTGGGGCATGGCGTTGGGTACCAGATGCTTGAAAATTTTCTTAAAGGCACTGATCCCTGTCGTCTCGGCTGCCATCATGTATTCCTGTTCACGCAGCATGAGGATCTGCCCTCTGACCAGACGTGCCACTCCCGTCCAGCCCATCAGGGTGAGGAAGGCCATCAGATAATAAATCCGGTGTTCCGCCGGGATGGCATCAATAGAGCTGATGGTGGCCGACAGGATGAGCAAGATGGGCAGCCCCGGCAGGCAGGCGAAGATATCAACAATCCTCATGACCACCTGGTCAACCCACTTGCCGAAGTAACCGGCAAGCCCTCCCAGAATGACTCCCAGGATGGTTTCCATGAAGATGACGATGAAGGAAATCACCAGAGAGATCCTGCCCCCATACATGAGGCGGGTCAGGATATCAAAGCCGGATGTATCTGTGCCCAGCCAGTGATCTTTCGAAATGGGCGCCTTGAATTGCACCACCGTTCTTGATTTATCGTAGTAGGTATAAGGTTTCCCGTCCGGCCCCTTGAATTCAGCCGAGGACACCATATCCGAGTTTCTTTCAATTTTGAATACTTGAGTTTCCTTGTACTTCCAGGTGAGATCGATGATCCACGGCCCCACGAATGAGAAGACAAAGACGAAAATGACCATGATGAGGCCGGCGATGGACAGTTTGCTCTTGAAAAAGCGCTTGGCCACCATGCGACCCGGGGAGATGACCCTGAAGTTCTCCTCGAACCCCGTTTCGACATGATCTTCCATATCGACGTATTGTTGGACTTTGTTTTGTTCTTTGTTTGTATCCATGTCAGGTACCTCCCTTCCTTAAGATAATTTGACCCGCGGATCGACCACCATGTACATGAGATCCGAGATCAGCATGCCGGCGACCGTCAGGATGGCAAGGAACATGTTATATCCCATGATAAAGGGGATATCCCCCTGCTGGGTGGCCCGAAGGGCCATATAACCAATTCCGGGTATAGCAAAAACCGTTTCCGTGATCATGGCACCGCCGAATAGGCCGGGCAGCATCCCTGACAGGGTTGTTACCAGGGGGATCATGGTGTTGCGAAAGGCGTGCTTGTAAGTCACCGTATGTTCCGACAAACCTTTGGCCCTGGCGGTGCGGATGTAGTCGGAATTCAGCACTTCCAGCATGTTGGTCCGGGTGAATTTCATGACACCCCCCACTCCCAGCATAGTCAGCACTGTGATGGGAAGAACCAGATGCCAGGCCTTATCGGCCAGGATGGCCAGATGGGCATCCGGGGCGAAAACCTTGGTCGCGGTGACCAGGCCTTGCAGCGGGAAGATCTTGAGCTTGATGGCAAAGACATTCATTAACAAAGCAGACAGGAAGAAGGATGGCAGAGCGGTCCCCATCATGGCAAATGTCGATACCGTGTAGTCATAAGTACTGTACTGGTTGACAGCCGCCTTGATTCCCATGGGGATTCCGATGATGATCTCCAGGATGTATGAGAAAAACGCGACGAAAAATGAGATCCAAATATAGTCACCCAGTACCTTGGTGACCGGCTTTCCATACAGGAAAGAAAATCCCAGATCACCTGACAGGGTACTCTTCAGCCATGTAAGATAACTGGTGGTGATCCCCGCAAAGCTCTTGTCGGCCAGCCCGTAAAGCTCCTTCAGCCGCTGCACATCTTCCAGAGTCATGGAACCGTTTTGGACGGCAGCCGATGTCTGGTTGTCGATGTAGTCAGCGGGCATCAGCATGCTCAGCATGTAGATGAGTATGGACACACCCACAATGATGAGCAAGGCCAGTCCCAGCCTTTTCAATATATACTTCCACATATCAATCCTCTATCCGTCAGAAAAATTTGATTTCCTGAACCCTGTCGTCAGCCCCGTCCCTGAATCCAGGCCGGGCGGACGCACCCCCCCTTATGGTTATCACAGCCTGCCGGTTCGGGTAGCTGTCCATTTAAGATAACAAACCTCTATGCGGCAGGCAACTGATTATCGCTTCTTTTTCTAAGAGATGGAAATGCGCAAGGCCCGGGAAAACCCGAGCCTTGCTCTTCAGTAGCGCTGAAGCTACTTGTTTCAACAGAATATTAGTCGACCAGCTCGACGTTCCAGATGAAGCTCAGAGGCGACTGGAAGGGAGTGACGTCTTCACCGCTGAAGAGTGAATCGCCATCAACCACATTCTTGTTGTACACGAACATGTTCTTCCTCTGGTAGGTCGGGATTTCAACCGCGATACCGGTGGACAGTTCGAGTGCTTCTTTGTAGATGGTCTTGCGTTCTTCAACATCGAGTGTTGAACGCCCGGCCACGATCAGTTCGTTCAGCCTGGTCAGCATGGCTTTCTCCTCGTCGGAACCATTCTCAAAGAGGTAGAAGAGTCCGGCGCGCGGAGGCTGCTGGTTGACCTTGGGGTCGGAGTACCAGATCTGGAACATGTCGGGATCGACGCCGCCGCCGCCCCATGCAGCCGCCCATACCTGGATGCCGCTGTCATAGGCAGTGTTGAGCTTGCTCAAGAGGTTCTGGTCTGTTTCAATGTCGACTTTGACGCCGATCTTGGCCAGGACTTCCTGGGTGTCGATCATGATGGAGCCCGCCGGGTGATCCTTGGCTTCTGACGGCAGGGTGAACTTGAAGGTCACCTGCTGGCCCTCTTTTTCGTGGCCTTCAGGGTACTGCATCTCGTTCTTGCCTTCGTCATAGGTGTAGCCGGCCTCAAGGAAGAGCTCCTTGGAAGCTTCACCGGTCCCGTCATAGGGGAAGAGGTCTTCCGGATTGTCGGGATAGGCCCAGAGGACTTTGGTCATGGTCCGGTTATTGACACTGGCCAGCTCACCGTAGTAGTCATCGATGGACAGTCCCACGTTCATGGCGCGAGCCAACGCGCTTCTGACTTCCAGTTCAGGGACTGCCTGACCCTGGATACCGATGTAGCCATAGCCGTCGTTGTCGACCAGGGTGTAGGAAAGTTTGGCGTAGTCGCCTTCACCGGCGGTGATGTCATTGATGATGGTGGTTGAAGCTGAGGGATCAGCGTAGTGAACCGTCTCGGTCTTCAATGAATCGAGTTCAGCACCCAGGGTGATTTCCTGGTAGCGGAAGGTGTGGATACGCGGTGAACCGAGCAGGAAGCTCTCGTTCGGACCGTAGGTAACCACGTTGTCCTTGTACTCTTCAAAGACATAGGGACCAGCGCCGACGGGTTTGTCGTTCTTGGTCTTCAGGTGATCCATGAAGGCCTTGTTGCCGACATCAACGCCGAATTCGTTCAGCTCGCCCGCGTAGCCTTCTGTGTAGTAGTGGAAGGGTGTAACGGACACACCAAACTTGAAGATGGCGGTCGGGTCAACACCGTCGAGGACGATCTTGATGAATTCTCTTTCGACGCCGTCGTCGGAGGTCAGAGTGCCTGCTGTAATTCCGGTAATGCTGGGAACGCCGCCCTCAACCTGAGCTTCGTTGGCGATGTAGAGATCCTTGACGTAGTCCTGGATATCGAGATCACCGGCCTGCTCCTCGTTGATGCCGTCGAGGTCATAGCCGTAAGCAA
>JAAZFK010000142.1 GCA_012511735.1 Clostridiaceae bacterium
AATTGATCGTGACCAATGCGCACCGGATATTAAGAGGCCTGCCGCTTGAACTTGATCAGTCCCTGGAGTCTGATTTCATCTTTATTGACAGCGCCGATGAAGAAGACATGCATGAAGGAGTCTTGAAGCTTTGCCGGGATGTCCTGCCTGACTATTATGGGCTTACCTCACTTGACCAGGTCCAGGTTCTATCGGCCATCCGGCGTGGGCCTGCCGGGGTCAGCCAGCTCAACAGAAGTCTGCAGCAGCTGTCCAGAGGGCGCGATTTTCACGCGCTGGAAATCGGCAGTCAAAAGTTTACCTCGGGCGACAAGGTCATGCAGACCCGCAACAACTACGAGCTGCCCTGGAAAACGATGCAGGACGGCCGCCAGGGCGCGGGCGTTATGAATGGGGAGACGGGGATTGTCCAGTCTGTCAGCCTGGAAGGCAGGAGTGTCACGGTCCTGTTCGAGGAAGAGCGCGTCGCCGTGATCGCGGGCGAGGAACTGAATGATCTGGACCTGGCTTACGCGACGACCATCCATAAATCCCAGGGGTCTGAATACCCGGTGGAGATCCTGGTGATCCCTTCGGGCGCTCCCTCCTTTCTGACACGCAATCTCCTGTATACGGGAATTACCCGGGCCAAGGAAAGGCTCTTTCTCCTCACCCGGCGCCGGACACTGACCATGATGTTGAAAAGCAACCAGGCGAATGAACGCCGTGGCAGCCTGGTCTGGTGGCTGAGCCGGCAGGCGTGACAGAGCCGGCCGGGAGCCATCGATTTCTTTCCATGCTCCGGGGTGCCTTGGAGCGCTTCTACTACATTCCCTATTGCGCCGTCTGTGACGAAGCGGTCGAACCGCCGACTCCATCACCTTTTGTCTGCAAAAACTGTCTTTCACAGCTTCCCTTCCGCATGGGCAAGGAGGAGGTCAGTTGGGAGGGGTCCTTTCCGCTTTACGCGACTTTCTTTTACAAGGATGTCCTGCCGGGGCTGATTGTCTCCATGAAGTTTTCTGAGCGGACGGACCGGGCCAGGGCGCTGGCGCCTTTGATGGCCAGAACAATTCAGAGACAGGGTCTGACAGCGGATGCCATCATCCCGGTTCCCTTGCACAGGCGAAGATTGGCGGAACGCGGTTACAATCAGGCGGCGATCCTGGCGGACTTCCTGTCGAAATCGACCGGTATCCCCGTGCTGAACTCACTTCTCATCCGCCACCTTGAGACAGATCGTCAAAGTGAAGCCCGTTCAGTCCGGGAGAGGAAGCTGCACATGCGGGATGTCTTTTGCCTGGACCGGACGTCTCCGCTCGTCGCAGGCCTTGCAGGCCGGCCGGTTTTGCTTCTGGACGATGTCGTGACCACAGGGTCAACCTTGATGGAGGCGGCCCGTCCCCTTCTGGCAGAAGGCCTGCGGGTGACCGGGCTGGTGGCGGCAACCGGCCGGGATCGCTACCTGGGTTATGGTGAGGCGGCTCAACAATGGTAAGATAGGCAAAACGTGTAGAGAGGTAAACCGCATGTCAATGAACTGGATGATTATCGCGGGCTTGATTGTACCGGGGATCATGACCGGTGTCGGAGCCATTCCGGCCCTTTTTGCCCGGGATGTCCCGCGCAAATGGCTTGATGTCATGCTTGGTTTCGCGGCGGGCGTCATGTTGGCCGCGACCTGTTTTTCCCTGATCCTTCCCAGCATCGAATACGGGGGCAACGGGATCTCAGCAGTTCTGGTCACGGCAGCGGGGATCGCGGTGGGCGCGGCCATGATCGACCTGATCGATTATTACGCTCCGCACGAACACCTGATCAATAAACACCATGAAGGCGTCGTCACGGATTCGCTCAAAAAGATCTGGCTCTTTGTCATTGCCATCACCATCCATAATATTCCGGAAGGTCTGGCGGTCGGTGTCGCTTTTGGTTCCGCCAACCCCACTCACGGCCTTCCGATCGCGATCGGGATCGGCCTTCAGAATATGCCGGAGGGCCTGGCGGTGGCCTTTGCCCTGATGCGCGAGAAGTACAGCGCCAAGATGGCTTTCTTTATTGCCCTGATCACGGGTATCATTGAACCGGTCATGGCCTTCATGGGCTTCGGACTGGTGCGCCTCTTCAAGCCCGCGCTGCCCTTTATCCTGGCTCTGGCGGCGGGCGCCATGCTCTTTGTGATAGTCGACGAGGTCATTCCCGAAACTCACAGCAGCGGCAACGAGCGGGCGGCCAGTTATGCTATGACCATCGGTTTTATCATCATGATGGTGCTGGATATCGCGCTGGGTTAATCGAAATAAGCTTCTGACAGTCCGCCGAAGCGGTGGTGGCTCAAGCGGATCAGCCTTTCCAAGGTAAAGGGGGGAA
>JAAZFK010000143.1 GCA_012511735.1 Clostridiaceae bacterium
CGATTGCCGTCAGCCGTGTGCTTGACGCGCTTTGTCACATCCCGGGCAAGAAACAATTCATCCTGCTTGTCGACACCAGCCTGGAAAAGATGTCGGAAGAAGACAATACCGCCTGGCTCTATGACACCGAACTCTCCTTGTTGGCGGCTCATGACGTGACCCGGCTTGTCGTTGGGGGCAGGCGTTGCCGGGATATCCGCAATGCCCTGCTCTTTGCCGGTGTCCCGGCAGAGAAAATCCGTTGCAGCAGGGATAAAAGTGAAGCGGCCTCACTGATCAAAGAGGAAGACGGCCCAGAGACAATCGGCATCCTCTATGAACTTTACTCAGAGCCCGTCTCACGCAAGGTGGCGCTGGCGCTGGAAGAAATGTTCGGCAGGAACGCGGAGGAAAAAAAGGAGTCAGGCCATGAAAGTTGAGATCATCTACGGTGAATTGGCCAATCTGCTCGGCGAACACGGCTCCCAGGCGCTGCTTTCACAAACTTTCGGTGAAGAACAGTTGATCAGAACTGCTTACCCTGACCTGCCGGCCTTCTTTGATGAGCCTGTCGATCTGGTTTATATGGGATCCATGACGGAACGGACCCAACGGCTGGTACTCGAATTGTGGGCGGGCCGGGGACCGCGATTCCGGGAAGCCATTGACCGGGGTGTCGTTTTCTTCTTTGCCGGCAATGCCCTTGACTTGACCGGACGCACCATCCGTTATGAGGAAGGGCCCACGGTTGACGCCTTGGACCTCTTCCCCTTCGATACCTTCTGTAAACGCTATGACCGGCGAAATGAAGTGACCCTCGCCAGCTTCAAAGAGACCCCGGTCATGGGCTTCAGATCCCAGTTCACGACCCACACCGGTGACGCCGGTGCCTATCCCTTTCTCCATATCGAGCACGGAAGCGGCATGAATACCGCGACACAAACCGAAGGGGTCCGTGACAGTAACTTCTTCGCGACGGATTTACTTGGCCCTTTCCTGATCCTCAACCCTGCCTTCACCCGCTGGTTGTTCAACCAGGCAGGTTATAGAGGCGCGCTGCCTTTTGAAGATGAGATGGAGGAGGCGGCTGCAGAAAGATTGGCGGACTTCAATGCCACTTTCGCGCGCAAGGGAAAGGCGGGCAAGTTACTACAAGCTTATCTGCAAAAAGAGAAACAAATCCTGCAATCTTCATTTCCCCCAGACAAAAAATAGGGCTTGGCCATAAACAGACGGCGCGGTCCTGCCGCGCCGTCTGTCGTTCATTTAGTTGCCCGGGCTCAGCCGGCAGGAGTAAGCTGCGGGATGGTCTCCTGCGGTTCAGCCGGCGGTTTTCCAAAAAGAGCGCTGAAGAAATTATTCTTACCGACAAATTTCATTCCGAAAGGATGGCGGGTCAGCTCAGCTTCCCTGGAGATGGTCTCCATCCAATTGTTCAGATGCACTTCCTTCAAGGCTTCACGGATCCGTTCGGGAAGTTCCGGTTGGTCGGCGTAACCTTCAAAGCGCATGATGTGGTAACCATGAATGGTCTTGACCAGACCGGCATCACCGGCCTTTCGCCCATCTTCCGTGCACCACTGCTCAAATTCGCTCACCATGGTGCCGAGCGCCACGTCTTCGTACAGGCCGCCCGCGGCCTTGCTTCCCGGATCCTCGCTGTACTGGACCACCAGCTTGACGAATGAGGCTTCAGTCTGATCGCCCTCCAGATAGGTGTTGAGAACCTTTTCCGCTTCAGCCTTGAGTTCTTCATCCGACTGATCACCGTCCTCATCCGCCTTGATCAAAATGTGGCGAACCGAATAGGGTTTGAACTCATCACGGGCCCGGCCGACAAACTGAACCAAGGTCACGGTATCGGTCCCTTCGAGGATCTTGGTGTCACTTGCCTTGCGGTCGGCCTCTTTCAGGAAATTGAAAACAACACTGTTGATCTTGTCCGGACGTTCTTTTTTGAGCTTGAGAAGATCGGGATTCTCTTCGAGGGTCGCGGCTTCCTCTTCGGACACCCGGCTAAGGATCGCCTCTTCAAAAGACATCTCCTTCAGATCGTCAAGCGCCTCTTCGGCCCGCTTGATCAGCTCATCCAGGGCTTCCGCCTTGTCCTCTTCTGTCGCGTCTTCATCTAAATCCGCTTTAAAAATATAGGAATAATAGGAGTAGACATCCAGACTGTCCTTGTGCTCCTGGTAGAATTCTTCTACTTTTTCGTCGGACAGATCCGCGCGCTCACGGATGGAGTCCTCGTAATAGCTGATCAACATCGAATTTCTCAAATCACGTTCAATCATCCGCAAGGAAACACCCGGTCCGTAATACATGCGCAGCAAGCCAGTGACACTCCGGCCGCTGGTCACCGCCATTTGAGTGAACTGTTCTTCCAGAGCCTTGGCATTGCTGTCGATTACCTGTTGTTGGTCTTCATCCGGTTCGAAGCCCTCTTCTTCGATCGCGTTGAGCGCTGTATACATGAAGGCGACACTTGGCATCAGCTGATTGATGAATTCTTCACGAATGGTCAGATCTTCATTTAACTGGGAGGACTGGTCAAGCACCTCCTGAAACTCGTCTGTAAAAGCCAAACCATACTGTTCCGAAGCAGCCATGTTGCCGATGACAATGTTGAGATCAGCCGCGGTCAATTTCCGGTCGCCAACAGTCAAGGCGGTCACCGACTTGGTCACGATCCCCGTCGCAGCGACAAGCCAGACCAGAAGGCCAATCACGATCACCACCGCCAGGATGGAGAAAACCACTTTCTTCCAGATGGACTGCAGTTCGATTTTCTTCTTATGACCGTCGGTACCTTTCATCCGCGCCAGCCTTGATTTTCTTTCGGCCCGGGCTACTTGGTGTTTCCAGTCGCTTGACGATTCTTTTTTAGCCATGTGTCTACCTTCTTTATTGTCGGTGCGATGCCGCC
>JAAZFK010000144.1 GCA_012511735.1 Clostridiaceae bacterium
ACCGGTGTTCCGGCGGATAAGTTACTCCCAGGCCATTGCCGAGGACCGCCAGGGTGGGTGCGCCACAGCTGATGGCGGTCCGGTGCGCCAGCGCGTCGATCCCCCGGGCTCCGCCTGACACGACTGGAATCTCTCTTCCGGCCAGGTCGGCGGTCAAGCGTTTTGTCACTTCGACTCCATAGACAGAGGGTTTGCGGGATCCGATCACGGCCACCACAAAGGCACTGTCGGCGAGGGTGGGATCCCGGCCGCTGACAAAAAGGACCGTCGGGGGCATGGACATGTGATAAAGCCGCTTGGGATAAGCAGGTTCATCCAGAACGATGGCTTGCCAGTGGGCCGGATAAGCATGGGAACACCGCCGTTCGGATTCCTCTTTCAGTCTTGATAAAAGACCCGGATGTCGGTCAGGACATCTTTCCAAACAGGACAGCACCTGCCCGAGACTGCCTGCCTCCCTGATCAGGCCGGCGCGGTCACCATTATTGATTCTCAGGCTGTTGCAAGCCTCAACAAAGGCGATGGCCTCACGCAGCTTGTTCATCTCCCCTCCTCCGATTCCGGCCAGGGCAATGCCACTTTGTAATGGAAGGCTTCGGCCAGATCTTCCTTTCGTACGACTTCTCTTTGATCCAGGTCGGCGATGGTCCTGGCAAGACCCAGCATGGAATAAAAGGAACGGGCTGACAGGCTTGACCGGTCGGCCATCCGGGTCACAAACCGCATCAGCTCCCGGTCTACGCCGGAAGGAATACCGGATTCTGAGGTTCTGATCCGGCCGTTGTGAAAAAGATTTCCGGATTTTGCCCTGGACTTCTGCATCTCCCAAGCCGTCTGAACCTTCGTCCTCAACGCATCCCAGGTCAATTGCCGCTCAGGGTCCTTGTCCGATCCAAGCAGGGAATCCGACTTAACCCGGGTTAAGGGAACAATCAGATCGAAACGATCCATGAGCGGACCGCTGATGCGGGAAAGGTGTCGTCTGACGGCACCGTCGGGACATCGGCAGCGGTCACCCGCTTCCAGCAGCATCCCGCAACGGCAGGGATTGCAGGCAGCCACCAGCAGAAATTCAGCAGGCAGGCTGACCTTCCAACCCGCCCTGGCCAGTTCGATTTGCCCTGATTCCAAGGGCTCGCGCAGGGCATCCAAGGCCCGCGTGCCCATCTCCGTCACCTCATCCAAAAACAGTACGCCACGATGGGCCAGACTGCATTCACCCGGAACTGGTACACTTCCGCCTCCGATCAAGGCAGAGACGGTTACACTGTGATGGGGGTGTCGGAAGGGTCTTTCCGGCCCATTATCCTGCGAAGATCCTGGCCGTCCTGCGGCGCTGCGGATCCGCATCAAGTCCAAATACTCCTGCTGGTCGGGCGGAGGCAGCAGGTAAGGAAGGCTTGAGGCCAGCATGGTTTTACCGCACCCGGGCGCTCCCATCAAGAGGAGGGGGTGCCAGCCCGCGGCCGCGATCAGGCAGGCCCGCAAGCCCTCAGACTGACCCACAGGTCTACGCGGCCAGCTGCCGGATCGGGGGAGGACTCGTTTTGAGGGATCCGGCGCTGCTGGCTTTCGGCGTCCTCTGATGCCGGACAGGCGGTGAACCGCTTCTTTCAAATTCGCGACGGGCAGGTATTCGATGCGGGACACCAACCGGGCCTCCTCTTCTCCTTCCTGCGGCCCTATGATCATCTCCACGCCGGCCTCCTGAAGCGCCAGCACCCGGCCCAGCATACCCCGTACCGGCTTAACCCTCCCGTCAAGCGACAGTTCTCCAAGATAGGCGGCTTTGGGATCATGTGACGGCCGAACCACCTGGGTTGAGGCCGCCAAAACAGCGAGCGCCAGAGGCAGGTCGAAAGCGCTCCCCTGCTTGGGCAGTGAGACCGGTGCATAGCTTGCGATGACCCGACCCTTGGGAAAATGGTAACCGCTGTTGGTGATGGCGGCCCGGACCCGATCCCGCGATTCACGGATGGCGGGATCTCCCCTCCCGGAGATGTCAAATTGGGGAATCCCGGGCAGGATGGTGACCTCAATTTCGACAGGTACGCCGTCCAGTCCCGTCAGGGCACAGGATAGCAGCTGGTGATAATAACCGGTTCTCATAGATCTATTGTCCGGCCCCGGGTCGCAATTAGTCAGTCTCTTGCCGGCGACAACGGGGAGTATCCGGCGATTTGGCAAGCCGATTGCCTGACAAAGGGTGCTATCATGATGACATTCATTGTGGACAGGACAGGTTGTAGACATGATGCGAATCGGAATTGTCGGTCTTCCCAATGTGGGAAAGAGTACCCTCTTCAACGCGCTGACAGGGGCCGGCGCCCTGGTGGCCAACTATCCCTTTGCCACCATCAAGCCCAATGTGGGGGTGGTCCCGATCCCGGATGACCGGCTGACCAGGCTGGCCCGGATTTACCGGACTGACACCATTATCCCGGCCGTGGTGGAATTCGTCGACATCGCAGGACTGGTCAAAGGTGCCAGCCATGGCGAAGGTCTTGGGAATCAATTTCTTTCACATATCCGGGAAGTGGATGCCATCCTCCATGTGGTCCGCTGTTTTGAAGACCAGGAAGTCGCGCATGTTGGCCCCGTGATCGACCCCGTCGATGATTTTCGGACGGTGGAGCTGGAACTGATCCTGGCTGACCTGGC
>JAAZFK010000145.1 GCA_012511735.1 Clostridiaceae bacterium
TCCAGCTGCTCCATGTGCTTTTCCACCTCGGCCAGCGTGGCGTCAGCCTGGTCATTGAGCTCCTGATCCACCGCCTGGTGCAGGCGATCCTCCGGCAAGCCTTGGGGGAAAGTCTTGGCCATCATGGCCGTGGTCCGGCTCAAGAGGTTGCCCAGGTCATTGGCCAGATCGCTGTTGATCCGTTCGATCAGGGCCTGGTTGGAAAAAACACCGTCAGCCCCGAAGGGAACCTCCCGGAGCAGGAAATAGCGGATGGCGTCAACCCCATACTTATCGACCAGGACGACCGGGTCCACCACATTGCCCTTGGACTTGGACATCTTGCCATCCTTGAGCAACAGCCAGCCATGGCCGAAGATTCTCTTGGGGATGGGCAGATCAAGAGCCATGAGGAGAGCCGGCCAGATCAGGGAGTGAAAGCGCATGATCTCCTTGCCGATCAGGTGGACATCGGCCGGCCAGTATCGGTTGAAGAGCTTGAGATCATCCGGGTAACCCAGCGCCGTAATGTAATTGGAAAGCGCGTCAATCCAGACATAGACGACGTGCTCGGGGTCAAAGGGGACGTGAACGCCCCAATCGAAGGAGGTCCGGGTTACGGCCACGTCGTCCAGACCCGGCTTTAGAAAGTTGTTGATCATCTCATGGGCCCGTGAAGCCGGCAGCACAAAAGGATCCTCACGGGTGAAGAGCTCAATCAGCCGGTCCTGGTACTTGGACAGCCGGAAGAAATAACAGGACTCCTCGGTCGGCTCCAGCGGGCCTCCGCAATCGGGGCACTTGCCGTCAGGCGCCTGACTGGGCGTCCAGAAAGCCTCACAGGGTGTGCAATAGAGCCCCTCATAACTGCCCTTGTAAATATCATCCTGATCCTTCAGCTGCTGGACAATGGCCTGGACGGCCTGGACGTGGTGGGCGTCGGTGGTCCGGATAAAGCCGTCGTAGCTGACCTCCAAAAGCTCCCACAGAGCCTTGATGTCCACAGCCATGCTGTCAACAAAGGCCTGGGGCGTCATGCCGGCGGCCTGAGCCGTCCGCTGGATCTTCTGGCCATGCTCATCCATGCCGGTCAGGAATAACACATCGTCGCCCCGCATTCGCTTGTAGCGGGCCATGGCGTCGGCCGCCACCGTGGTGTAAGAGTGGCCGATATGCAACTGTCCGCTTGGATAGTAAATGGGTGTGGTGATGTAATAGGTTTTCTCGTGCATGGCGCACCTCCTGATAAATCCGGTTGGTCCGGGCCTTATCTTTTTCTTATCATAACTCAGGTGACCGCGGGCTCTTTTCCTGATCCAGTTCCAGAGCCAGCTGGTAGAGCTTCTTGCGGCCAACCCCTGTGTCCTCCGCGACCCGGCGTGCCGCCCCGCGGGTTCCAAGACCCTCTGCCAGGGCTTTTGCCAGAAGTGTTTTCAGAGTCTCGTCCGTCCAGTCATCTTCCGTTTTCAGGCCGATTCGGTTCCGGTATTCATCGAGTCCTTCCAAAACCAGGGTGAATTCCCCCCTGGGTTCAACCGACTCATAATAGGAGACAGATTCCTCCAGGGTCAAGTAGAGGAATTCCTCATAAGCCTTAGTCAGTTCGCGGGCGATGACCAGGCGGCGGGGACCCAGATTCAGGTCGGCAAGATCGGCCAAGGTTTTGCGGAGTCGGTGGGGCGCCTCATAGAAGATCAGGGTGCGCCGCTCCTGGATGAGCGCCTCCAGTCTCAACTTGCGGTCTTTTCCTTTGGACGGCAAGAAACCTTCGTAAATGAAGCGTCCGGTATCCAGCCCCGAGGCCGCCAGGGCCGAGAGCAGGGCTGAAGGGCCGGGGATGACAGATACCTTGATCCCGTTTTGGACAGCCAGGCGGA
>JAAZFK010000020.1 GCA_012511735.1 Clostridiaceae bacterium
AGTAGACGGTCAAAATAATTCCCCGATTCGCGCAAATCTATTGTTGTTTTTTGCTCTGCAAATTGTTTGCGCATGTTCACGGGGAAAGAGAGAAAGAGAAGACTGTAACATTTATGAAATATACAATCAAGAAAAAACATCTGAAGGCCATGGTCGGAGCCCTGATCCTGGCAGTCGCCCTGTCAACACCTGCCATCGCCGGCCGTTCCGATGATCCCCGGCCCGATACCCCTTCGGAGGCGGTGACTGACGAAGAAGCCCACATAGAACTTGGCATGGCGGAGGATTTGCTCCTCTTCGAGGACAACCGGTTGGATCGCCATTATAACAAAACACCGGGCCTGATTCTGGATGGCGATGCTTCCAGGTCGACTGAACCGGAAGTGGAGAGAACCCCGAAAAAAGAATTGGTCGAACAGGAACTCGAAGAAAAAGCACGCTTGATGGAAGAGGAAAAGGCGAAAGAAGAAGCCCGCCGGAAGGAAGTGGCAAAAAAGGAAGCGCAGCGCAAAGAAGCAGAACGCAAGGAAGCGGAACGAAAAGCCGCTGAGGAGCGCGCGGCCCTGGAAAAGGCTGAGGCTGTAAAAGAGGAAACACCCGCCGCCGAGCAGCCCGCGACGGTGGAGGCCCGGCCGAGTACGGGAGCTTCCAACCAATTTTTAATTCCTATTGATCGCCCGGATCCCAACTACAAGGGTCGTCCCCTTTCTGTTTCTGACAGGCAGACTCTGGAAGGCCTGGTCATGGGTGAATGGGGCAACGATTATCTGGGAGCAGTGCTGGTAGCTCAGTGCATCCGCGACTCCATGGTTAAAGAGGGCACCAACAGCACAGCGGTCATCAAACGTAAATACGGTTACACTGCACCTGTCAAGCGCAATGTGTCCAGCACAGTCAAAAAAGCAGTCGCATTTGTTTTCGATGAAGGCGGCAGCGGTGTGCAGCATCCAATTTATTATTTTTACGCCAGCAACATCGCCCGGGGTAAATGGCATGAGACACAAAATTTTGTTGTCCAAAGGAAGGCCGTGCGCTTCTTCAGCCCACGACGGTAAACCTGCACAGACAGTGGAATGGGGCTGCCGAAAGGCGGCCCTTTTTTGCTTGGCTAATAATCTTTCAAAAGTGCGATAGAATACGTGTTAACACGGGGGCGCGAAAGCCTGCTTTGGCAGCCGCGCCGGGGAGGCCGATTATGCAAATCGTCATTGCCGGGGCCGGCAAGTATGGCCGCACGATCGCGGGTGAGCTGGCGGCCGAGGGGCACGATCTCACCATCATCGAAAAAGAAGGTGAATGGTTTGAAGACATCATGGAAGAAGTGGATCTTTCAGGTGTCGTAGGCAATGCCGCAAGCTATGAGGTCCAGCTGGAAGCCGGTGTTGGCCAGGCGGATGCCTTTCTGGCCATGACAGGTTCCGATGAGATCAACCTGGTTTCGTCCATCCTGGCGCAGAGCCTGGGCGCGAAGAAAACCATCGCCCGCGTTGTCAACCCCGATTACAGTCCTCCCACCGCTGCCTTCAGGCAGGGCTTGGGTATCGGAGCCCTGATCAATCCCAACCTGGAATCCGCCAAAGAGATCATGCGGATGCTTCGCTACCCTTCCGCGATCAGCGTCGAGAGCTTTTTCAGGGGCAGGGTTCACATTGTGGGTGTACGTGTCCCCGAAGACAGCATCCTGTCCGGCATGAGGCTTTTGGATTTCAAGAATCGTTGTGGAGACGACCTGATGGTCTGCGTCATCCGCCGCCAGGGCCAGGTCTTCATCCCCGATGGCAGCAGTGTCATCCTGGCAGGCGACACCATCCATGTAACCGGCAAGGTAGACGCCCTGCAAAACTTCTATGAACAGACCAATACCAAAGCGCCAAAAATTAAAAACGTTTTGATCACGGGGGGCGGAGCCATCGCCTATTGGCTGTTGGGCCTGATGAACAAGCAAAGATATTCGGTCAAGCTGATCGAACGGGACCGGAACATGGCCGAATTCGTCTATCAGCATTACCCATGGGTGGACGTCATCAGGGCGGACGGAACGGACCAGCGGGTATTGGAAGAAAGCAACATTCAACATTACGACGCCTTTATTTCTCTGACCGGAATTGACGAGGAAAATGTCCTGGCCTCCTGGATGGCTTCTCATAAAGGGGTACCCAAGACCATTACCAAGATCAACCGGACCCGTTTGCTGGACATCCTCAAGGATTCGGATCTTCAAAATATCCTGACCCCGCATCATATCGTGGCTGATGAAATCGTCAGGGCCATCCGCGCGCTCGATAATTCCAAGGGATCCGCCGTTGAAGCCTTGTATCGCTTCGAGGACGGTCAGGTGGAAGCGCTTGAATTCGTTGCGCGCCCACAAAGCAAGGTCATTGGCAAAAGCTTGCTGGAACTCGATCTGCGACCCAATTTGCGCCTGGCCTCCATCGTCCGCGGCCAGGACATCATTTTCCCCGGCGGTCAGGACCAAATCCTGCCGGAAGACCGGGTCATTGTGGTCGCCACGGGTGTCCGTCTCTACGACCTTGACGA
>JAAZFK010000146.1 GCA_012511735.1 Clostridiaceae bacterium
CAACGTATTGTCTTCCAAGTCAGGAAAAATTGAAGGTCGGTTGGATCCTGAAGCCAACTTGATCCATTATATGGATTGGATTGAATCCCATGAATAAAGAGCTTGTCCAAAAATTCGCCCGCTTGATTGTAGAAGTGGGTGTCGATGTCCAAAAAGGACAAAACCTTGTGATTAATGCTCCCCTTGAAGCCAGAGACCTGGTCCGGGAAATCAGCCGGATCGCTTACCAGGAACGCCAAGTTCAGTACGTCATCCCCCATTACGAGGATGACCGGGTCCTGGCGCTTCGACTCAAGTACTCGGAAGAAGATTTTCTATTCTATCAACCCGACTGGGAAAGCGCCTATCTGGAAGCCAGATCTTCAGGGAACCTGGCCGAGATTAATCTTCGGACTGCCGATCCGTCTTTAGCCGCGTCCGTGCACCCTCACCGCTTTGATCTCTACAACCGGGCCCAACTGAAGATTCGGCAAGGATACCGCCGTCACTTCAATGAAATGCGTATCAACTGGGTTTCCTTGATCTACCCAACACAGGAATGGGCGAAACAAGTATATCCTGATCTCCCTGATTCGGAAGCTTACCAGGCTCTCATGCAGGATTTCATCAAAATTAATCGACTTGACCAAGAAGATCCTGTCCAGGTTTGGAAAGACCATTTTGCCTCCATTGACCGGCGAAAACGAGAACTGGACGATCTGGATATTGTCCGGCTTCACTTTGAGGGACCGGGCACCCAGCTTGAGGTCGGTTTAGTTGAGGGAGGACGTTGGGCAGGTGGGGCTCTCCACCTGGACGGCAAAACCTTTGCCCCCAACATTCCCACGGAAGAGGTTTTTCACCTGCCGCACAAATACAAGGTTCAGGGAACTGTGCGGTCCACCCTCCCGCTCAGCTACCAGGGTAAGCTTCTGGACGGAATGACTTTTACATTCCGGGATGGAAAAGTGGTGGACTTCTCCGCACAGAAGGGGCAGGATGTCTTGCAAAAGATCCTGGAGGTCGATTCGGGTTCCTCTTACCTGGGCGAGGTAGCCTTGGTCACCACGGACTCACCGATTTTTCAAAGCGGCAAAACATTCTATACAACACTCTACGATGAAAACGCGGTCTGCCATCTGGCTTTGGGCAACTACGCCTCCGCCGTCGTGGATGGGATCGAAGCCATGACAGAAGAAGAAACCAATGCGCGCGGAATCAACAGGAGCCTCCTCCATGTGGACTTCATGATTGGTTCGACCCGGCTCGACGTCCTGGCCGATTTGCGGGATGGAAAGACAATGAAGATCATGGAAGCCGGGAAGTGGCTGATATAAATTTCTATTTGACGAAGGAGATCTTGAATGGATACCAAAACATTGATGGATGAAGCTTTAAAAATGGCGGGTCTTGACGCCATTCCCTATGACTCAACAATCAACCACCCGGGCACCGGCATCCGGAAGATTCTGGCCGGCGTGGATATGGAAACAGCGGAGCTGCTCCTTGCCAGGGAACTGGGATGTGACTGCGTCGTCAGCCACCACCCGGTCGGAGATACCGCCCTGACCGATTGTGGCAAGATCATCGACAGTCAGATCGACCATATGGTCCGCTACGGCGTACCGATCAACAAGGCTCAAAAGGCCCTGACAGAGGCCAACAAGAAGGCGGATTATCATTTCCACGTTTCGAACTACGACCGATTTTCATCTGCCGCACGCCTGCTGGATATGCCCTATTTGAACATTCATCAGCCGGCAGACCTGATCACAGAACAAACCGTACAGGATCACTTGGATAAGGAGCTGGCGGGACAAGACAAGGCGACGCTCCAGGATGTCATCGACGCTCTCATGAAAATGAATGAATATCAGCAAGCACTGACCAGACCGGTCATCCGGGTCGGAGGGGAAGACAGCTACGCCGGCAGGGTCGTCGTCACCATGGCAGGAGGAACCGATGGAGGGACGCCCGTCCACAAGGCTTATTTTGAAGCCGGAGTTGGAACCTTGGTTCTCATGCATGTGAATGAAAAAGTCGCAGAAGAAGATACGAAGCTGAACCTGGGCAA
>JAAZFK010000147.1 GCA_012511735.1 Clostridiaceae bacterium
CCTGCCCGAGGTAATAATGTTGGCCCCCATCATACGGAGCGCGTCCACATATTGAAAACGATTTTCCCAGACGTTTTCGATCATCCGGCCGGTTCCTTCCGCGACACAGAGAAGGACAGTTGCCTGCGGCTGCAGGTCGGTAGGAAAGCCGGGGTAGGGCATGGTCTTGAAGCTGGCCGCCTGGAGGGTTTTTCCCTCCTCCATGTAGGTGCGGATGGAGTCCTCACCCTCATCGATGCTGACTCCCATCTCGGCCAACTTGGCTGTGAGCGGCTCCATGTGCTTGGGGATCACTCCTTCGACTGTGATATCACCGCCGGTGAGCGCCGCCAAAATCATATAGGTCCCGGCCTCGATCTGATCCGGGATCACGGTGTACTCCTGGTTGGCGGGCAGCGTCGGCCTCCCGTTGATCCGGATGACGTCGGTACCGGCGCCCCGGATGTCCGCGCCCATGGCATTTAGGAAGTTGGCGACATCAACGATATGGGGTTCACGCGCGGCATTGTCGATAACCGTCTTTCCCTTGGCTTTGACCGCTGCCAGCATGATATTTACGGTCGCCCCCACACTCACGGTGTCAAGGAAGATGCCCCCGCCTGTCAGCTCTTCGGCCTCACAGGATACGATGCCGTGGGCAACGTCCGTTTTAGCCCCCAGGGCCTGAAAGCCTTTCAAGTGCAGGTCAATCGGACGGGCACCGAAATCACAGCCGCCCGGCATGCGAAGTGCCACCTTGCCGAATCGGCCCAGGAGCGCGCCGAGCAGGTAATAGGATCCTCTCAGTTTGTTGGCGCGGTCGTGTAGAACCTCATGTGTGTGGATGGTGCGGGCGTCAAGCCTGATCTTGCCGGGTTCCAAATGTTCAACGGTCGCGCCAATGTCGATGAAGATTTCAAGCAGGGTGTCAATATCGCTGATGGCGGGAAGATTATCAATGACACATGGTCCGTCCACTGCCATGGCCGCTGCCAGAACAGCCAGCGACGCGTTCTTAGAGCCCCCGATTTTTACTTGTCCGTTCAGGGGTTTTCCGCCCTTAATTATATAACTGCGCAAGTCAACCTCTTTTCAGTTAGCTGGTGTGATATTGATACTATTGTTAACTTTTTCATCGATTATTTCAAGAAGCGCGCGGACGTCGATCATGGCGTCACTTCCGGTCTGCCCGCCGGCCCAGTCCCGGATCGCTGTGGCGGCTGCTCTGGTGATGGCATCAGCCGGCTGCTCCTTGCGTTGCAGCTCGACCAGGGTGAGCCGCAGCAGCTGGGAAGCTTTGGGCAGGTAGAGCGTAAACTGACTGCCCTGAGCCAGGTCACTTTCCGCGTCGATCCTCCCGTGATGCATCCGGGCAAGCTCAAGCGCGATGGGAAGGCCCAGGCCCGTCCCTCCGAACTGGCGCGAACCCGTCTTGTCCACCCGGTAGAATCTTTCAAAGATCTGATCCATGGCGGCTGTGGGAATGCCGATCCCGTTGTCCTTCACCTTGACATAGAGATCGTCGACCACGGTACCGACGTAGATTTGAATCATACCACCTTCATCCGTATAGCGGATAGCATTGATAATAAGATTGGACAGAACCCGCTCGATGGAATTTTTGTCAGCGAAGACCGCGGGCTCGCGGGTCATGGAGTAGAACTCGAAGCTGAGCTGGCGGGCTGCCGCCCGGTCCTTGAGCCTGTCGCAGATCTGACGTGCGCATTCCGAAAGATCGAAGACCGTGGCCTGCAAGGGCATGCCACTGCTGTCCAGGCTTGAGAGAAGAAGCAGGTCGGTGATCAGCTGCTCCATCCGGATGGAATCATCGTAGATTCTGCTGATGTCCAATCTGAGATCGTCGGGATCCTTTTCCTCAATACCCCAATCCAGCAGGGTCTCAGAATAGGACTTGATGGTGGTAAGCGGTGTTTTCAACTCGTGGGACACGTTGGCCACGAAAGTCTTCCTTCGCTCCTCCTGCCGGGCGATGTCGGTATAGTCCTGGACCGTCACCACATGGCCGCCGAACCGCCGACCTCCCCCCCGGACAGGATGATGCTGACAGACCAGCCTCAGCTGGCGTCCGTTGAGCGCCACCTCGCCGGTAATGATCTCGCTTCCAAGGTAGTGGGCAGCCCGCATGCCATTTTCTGTCCCAAAAAGATCCAGGAAACCCGACAGGGTATCAGGCACCGTGGTCAGCCACTCCGTGGCTACCGGGTTGGTGGCCAGAAGGCGGTTGTCGCTTCCATAAGCAACAATCCCCACGTCCAGGGAGGCCAAAATCGCCTGGGATTCTGTCCGTTCATTGGCGATCCGCCGCACGGTCCGCATCATGTCCTGCCCCTTGCGCCGCTGTTCCCTTCTGCTGTTCCAGAGCATAGCAGGGATGATAACCGCGGCTGTGAGCGCGGAAGACAATAAAATAAGCTGGAAGGGCGTCATTCAGGTCTAATCTGTCCTCGTTTCGTCAAGGCCCCGGCTAAAATAATAGCCGACACCCCGCTTGGTCAGCAGGTAACGGAATTTGTCGGGATCCGGCTCAATCTTCTCCCTGGCACGCCGGACCGTCACATCGACGGTACGGACGTCCCCGTAATATTCGTAATCCCAGACATTCTCCAGAAGTTCCTCACGGGTAAATACCTGGCCGGCATGGCTGGCCAGGAAACGAACCAACTCATATTCACGGAG
>JAAZFK010000148.1 GCA_012511735.1 Clostridiaceae bacterium
CTGATCACCTCTTCGGCCAGCTCCAGGCCACCCTGTCCACCCTTGGCCCAGACCTCGGACAAGGCGACGTTGACACCGTGTTTTTCGCATTCGCTTCGTACCAGCTCAACCTCCGCCTCCGTATCATCAGGGAAACGGTTGATGGCGACGACAACCGGCCGGAGGAAGACATCGGCAACATTCCTGACATGCTGGGTCAGGTTTTCCATGCCCAGGCTGAGCGCTTCCAGATTCTCTCCATTGAGGTCGCTTTTCGCGACTCCCCCGTGCATCTTGAGCGCCCTGACGGTCGCGACCAGGACAATGGCATCGGGATCCAGCCCCGACATCCTGCATTTGATATCGACAAACTTCTCCGCGCCCAGGTCGGCTCCGAAGCCGGCTTCCGTGATCAGGTATTCTGCGTGCGTCAAACCCATGCTTGTAGCCAACACACTGTTGCAGCCATGCGCGATATTGGCAAAAGGACCGCCATGGACATAGGCCGGCGTCCCCTCCAGCGTCTGAACCAGATTGGGTGCCAGAGCATCCCGAAGTAGAGCAGCCATGGCGCCGTGCGCTTTCAGGTCACTGGCTGTCACGGGCTTGCCTTGGTAGGAATAACCGATGACAATCCGGCCCAGCCGTTCTTTCAGGTTGGTTAAAGAAGTTGACAGGCAGAAGACCGCCATGATCTCGGACGCGACCGTGATTTCAAAACCATCTTCGCGGGGCACACCATTCAGGCGCCCGCCCAAGCCGTCAACCACGAAGCGAAGCTGACGGTCATTCATGTCAACAGCCCGCTTCCAGGTAATCTGCTTGGGATCAATGCCCAGCTGATTGCCCTGCTGCAGGTGATTGTCGACCATGGCAGCAAGCAGATTGTTGGCTGCCCCAATGGCGTGCATATCGCCGGTGAAGTGTAAATTGATATCTTCCATGGGCACGACTTGCGCGTAACCGCCTCCGGCGGCGCCGCCTTTGATCCCAAACACAGGTCCCATGGAGGGTTCACGCAGGGCCAGGGAGCATCGCTTACCCAACTTGGTCAGGGCGTCACCGAGACCGATGGTGGTCGTGGTTTTTCCCTCACCCGCAGGTGTTGGCGTAATGGCGGTCACAAGGACAAGTTTGCCCTTGTTATCCTCATGTCCTTTGAGCGCCTCCAAGGACACTTTGGCCTTGAATTTGCCGTAATGCTCCAGGTATTGCTGAGGAATCCCGGCTCGTTTCGCGATCTCGTCAATCGGTAAAAGTTTTGCCTCCTGCGCGATCTCGATGTCTGACTTATATCCCATTCTTTCCCTCCCGTTCATCATCCCTATGACGATCGTTTGCTATCATTCACGACTCGAGCGCCGTTTGTTCCAATTTCTATAAGTCGATATCGCAGTCTTCGTAGAGGCCGCAGGCCAGGCCGTGCAGGTCTGTCAGCCAGATATTGCGTCCGCTGACACGGATCAGTCCGTCTTTTTCCATGCTGATGAGTTCCCTGGAAAACGAGGGTCTCGGCATGGCCAGCAGGCGGGCGACCACCTCCTTGGAAACAGGTAGCATGACGGCTGAAGTCGTCGGGACTTCAATGGCTTCGCGAAGGGTCTTTCCTTCATACTCCAGCTGATCCTCCAACAGGGACAGAAGATAGCCTGAAATTTTGAGGCGCAGGGTCTTCTGTGACAGAAGATGGATTCTCTGATCCTGGTCACGGCCGCGGTCAGACAGGAAGGCCATGTAATTCAAAAGCAGCTGTGAGCTTTTCGCGATCAGGCCCAATAGATCCTCCCGGGAAATAAAAATGGTTTTGACCAGGGTCAAGGCCTCCAGTGAATAGGGATAGTGCCGGAAGGATGAGAAAATCAGATCTGCCCCAAACACCGTTCCGGGGCCAAGCAGGTTAAGTGTGGTGTACTCCCCCGTGGGGGTGAATTTTTGTCGGGCCGCCTGTCCCTCAATAATCACTCCAATTCCCTGGCAGGTCGCCCCCTCCATAATGACCAGCTGGCCCTTGCCATTAAGATGAATGTGGGTGTCGCGGCAATACTCAAGATAAAGGTCGTGGTCCAAACCGGCAAATAGCGGCGTCGACGCCATGACCTCACATGTTTTCTTCATAGATCCTCCATCGTCCGGCCCTGTCTTTTATTCCAGATCAGAATAACAAATTACAGAACGCTTGTCCTGTAAAAGTCCTTATTACATCGTGCAACAGTATCATATCACGATCACAAAATTCACAAAACGACGCCGCCAGCATGCTAAGATAGAGACGAAATCACCAATTGGAGGATCGGCCATGATCAGAACAATCCGGGTAACGGGAACGGGACAAATGACCGTCCAGCCTGATACCGTCCACCTTCTCCTCACCCTTACCGGCGCCCATGACCAGTACGGCAAAGCCTTGGAGGAATCGGCTGTCTCGTCAGGTCGTCTCAAACAGGCCCTGGCCGCGGTCGGCATTCAACCGGATGAACTCAAAACCAGCCTTTTGACCATTGACAGCAAGCAGGAAGGGTTTCAGGATAAAGACGGCCAGTACAAACAGCGATTCGTGGGCTTCGAGTATGTTCACCGGCTCAAGCTGATCATGGACGTGGACAGGGACAAGCTGGGGCAGGTCTTGACCGCCTTTCTCGAAAGTGGTGTGCCCGTTGAATTCCAGATTCTTTACCAGATCAGGGATCCGGAAGCGATCAAAGGCGAACTGATCAAACGGGCAGTATTAGACGCCAAGGGCAAGGCCAAAAACCTGGCTGATGCCGCCGGTGTCAGTCTGGGGAAAATCATGCGCATGGTCTACCCGAGAGAAGAGATTCCCCTTCGCCATGAAGTGATGAGAAGTGCCCGCCTCACTGCCCCGACTGCCTTCGGCGCCGTCGATCCCGACCTTGAGCCGGACGATCTCAAGTTCACTGAATCGGTGAATGTGATCTGGGAAATTCAATAGGCAGCCACTTCGGCCAAGAATGAACAGGAGGCCTTCATGAACCAGGAAGCTTTGAAACGTCTGATTGACGTGGCAGCGGGTCGGGAGCCCGCCGACCTTGTCATCAAGAACTGCCGGATCGTCGATGTCGGCCTGGGCGAAGTGCGGCAGGGTGACATCGCCATCGTTGATGGATTAATCGCCGGTACAGGCGATTATGAGGGCAAGGAGACAATCGACGCTGAGGGACTCTTCGCCATGCCCGGCTTGATCGACGCCCATATCCACATCGAGTCCGCCTTCGTCACGCCGGAAGAGATCAGCCGCCTGCTGGTGCCTTTTGGAACCACCAGCATCATCGCAGATCCTCACGAAATCGCCAATGTAGCGGGCATCAAGGGAATCCAATACATGTTGGACGCGGCCGCCGAGGCGGTGCTTCACATCGAGTACGTCGTCCCTTCCTGTGTCCCGGCGACGCCCTTTGAGAACGCGGGCGCCATCCTGGAAGCCGCGGATTTGGAAGGACCCCTGGCCGATGACCGGATCCTGGGCCTGGGTGAGTTCATGAACTTCCCCGGTGTCATTCACGCGGATCCGGGTGTCCTGGACAAACTGGCCGCGGCCAAGCGCGTCAACAAGCTGATCGATGGCCACAGCCCCGGCATCAGCGGGAAGGAGCTTTGCGCTTACGCCTCAGCGGGCATCCTGGCAGATCACGAATGCTCAACCAAAGAAGAGATGTACGAGCGTCTTCAAAATGGTATGTACATCCTGATGCGGCAGGGGTCAGCCTGCCACAATCTGGAGGACCTGCTTCCTGTAGTGACTACGCGCAACGCCAGACGCTGCCTCCTTTGCTCAGACGACCGGCAGCCCAAGACCATTCTGGAAGAGGGTCATCTGGACGATCATCTGCGCAAATGCGTCAAGTTCGGCATCCACCCCGTGACCGCGGTTCAGATGGCGACACTGAACGCCGCCGAGGCCTTCGGCCTCAAGGATCGGGGCGCCCTTTTCCCGGGCAGACGGGCCGACATCACTCTGGTCAACAACCTGGAGGAGTTCAAGGCCAAGTACGTCTTCATCGACGGTGAAAAGGTGGCGGAAGACGGCCGTTATCTGCTGCCGGTCAAACGGGCGGATATCTCGCCTGTCCGCAGCAGTGTTCATGTCAAGGATTTTTCCATTGACAGACTGAGACTCAAGCTGAAAAAGAACAAGGTGCACGTGATCGACATCCTGCCGGGCGGGGTCGTCACCGGCAAGGGAGTCGCAGAAGTCCAAACTGACCCCGAAGGTGACTTCATCTATCAGGCGGACCAGGATATCGTCAAACTGGCTGTCATCGAGCGCCACAAGAACACCGGCAATGCCGCTGTCGGCCTCCTGCGGGGCTACGGCATCAAGGAAGGGGCCGTGGCGCTTACCATCGCCCACGATTCGCACAACATCATCACAGCGGGTACAAACGACGAGGACATGGCTTTTGCCGTTGAGGAACTGATCAAGCAGGAAGGCGGCGTGATCCTGGTAAAAGACCGGCAAGTCCTCTCCCGCCTCCCCCTCCCCGTTGGCGGCATCATGAGTGACCAGTCGGGCGAGTGGGTCAACGACAGGTTGTCGGAGCTGCATGAGACTGCCATCAGAGAACTGAAGGTGAGCGGGGAAGTCGAACCCATCATGACACTTTGCTTCATGGCTCTGCCCGTTATCCCCGAATTGAAACTGACCGACATGGGCCTGTTCGATGTCACCCGATTTGACTTCATTTCGCTGGAGGCGGACGATTAGTCAAAGCCCGGACTAAAACCCGCCAACCGCCTCCTCCCCGGGGGCGGTTGCGTTTTTTCAGGACAGGAGGTACTTATGGATCAGCCGGATAAGAGAAGGAAACCGCTCCGTATCACCTGCGCCTGCCTGCCCGCCTCCATTGATGATCTGGATCACAATATGGCGACCATGAAAACCGCACTATTAGAGGCAAGACCACACAAGCCGGACCTGGTCGTCTTCGGCGAAGCTTTTCTGACCGGTTTTAACGGGCTCAATTTCAACTATTCACGCGACGCCATGAAGGCGCTTTTCATCCGGGGAAAAGAAATCAGCCAGATCCGGCGATGGGCCGCTGATGAAGGAGTCGCGATCGGCTTTGGTTTCCACGAAAATGACCACGGCTATCTTTTCTCCTCCTACCTGGTCATCGACAGGCAAGGTGACATTAAGGGTCACTACCGGAGAGTTTCAGAAGGATGGAGGATCAAAGGCACCGGCGTCGAGTACAAAGAAGGAAGTGAATTTATTACTTTCAAATTGAATCAAACCAATATCACTATCCTTGTTTGCGGTGATTTTTGGGAAGACCATCTCCTCATGCCTATTATCGACAGGGATGTGGACACCGATCTTTTCCTCTGGCCTGTCCATTGTGATTACCCCATCGATGAGTGGCATGAATCGATCCGGGAGGAATACAGGGAGCGGTCACAGATTCTGGCTAAACCGGTCCTCTTTTACAACAACTACATTGACCAGGAGGACCGGGCAAAGGGAGGCGCTTATCTCTGGCACTGGGGCAGGGAACTTGGAGCCCTTGCCTACGGAGAGCCGGGCTTATTGCAGGTGGAGGTTTAATATGCTTTTCATCGTCTTTATTCTGGTATTC
>JAAZFK010000149.1 GCA_012511735.1 Clostridiaceae bacterium
ATAAAGGGACATTCCCGCTCTTTTCACGCCCGCTCAAGGGCAAACGGCTGACGCTGGCTCCTCTGGAGAGAGAAGATCTGGAGGCCGTGGCGCCCTTTTTCGCGGATACCGGGGCTCTTTATTATTATCTGCCTGATCTGCTGCTGCCGCGAAGCCGCGCCCAGCTTCATGCCATGATGGATGAGTGGAATGATGGCAGGAGGAACTTTGTTTTTGCCTGCCGCCACGCCGGCCGGACCATCGGTCTGGTGACCTTGTCCGATCTTGACCCGGCCATGGGCAACGCCGAGACGGGCATCATGATCGCGGGGGAAGAGTGGCGGGGTAAGGGTTTTGCGGCAGAAGCCATGGAACTCCTCCTGGCTTACGCCTTTGATGAGCTGGGCCTGCACCGCCTCTACGCCCGGGTGGCGGTCGAGAACATCCCCTCGCTTAAACTCTTCCGGCGGCTGGGCTTTCTTGAGGAAGGGCGGCTGCGGGAGGCCATGAGGCGGGGAGGCCGTTTCATCGATCTGGTGCTCTTCGGTCTTCTGGAGGCTGAATACCGTAAAAGTGTGGGTGAAGGGCGGGATTGCGCCCTCCACATGCTAAGATTAAATTTGCCGGCTTGCGGCGATTGATAGAGGAGGACAAGGCAGCGACGTGATCCGCTCCACCGTAACAGCACATCTGGCCGAGACTGACCGCTCGGAGCTGACCCTGCAGCTGAACGACCGCGATATCGGGGTCCTGGCGACGCAGGAACAGCGCCACTATGTCATGTCGGGCAACCGGCGGGTTCAGTTGATCGCGGGGCTTCAGACCGATCCTGAGGATCAGGCGTCCGTGATGTCGACACGGGCTCTGCTCCGCCACTGGCTCATGTCTTTCCGGGAGCTGCAGATTAACGGCCTGGGCAGGCTGCCTGTCATCATCGAGCGCAACAGGCTGTCGGCTGATTTTCTCCTCCTGATGGACTCGGAGCTGATCCTGGTCTGGTGCCCGTCCAAATACGGGGTTTACCTGCACCGGGGCCAGCATCTCTACCGGCAGCAACCCACCTTTCCGCCTGCCAACGGGCCATTCGCCGCTTTCTGTCGCCAACTGGACTTCTACGCCTTTCGGCCCCGTGAGGGCGATGACCTCCTGATCATCGATCCTTCTTTTATCGATCTCTTTGACCCCTATGACCTGGAAGATCTGCTGGGGGATATCCATCAGATCAATGTGGCCATGACCGAGCTGACACGACTGGCTTATTCCTATGGACGCGACGCCGACACAACCTGGTTCTCAGCGCAGATCCAACGGCTGGACGCGGATCTGGAGCTTCTGAGCCCTGAGTCCAGGGAACGGGTGGCGGGACGGAGAGAACCCGGCCGGCAGACCGGATCCTGGTCGCGCCAGCTGCAGCTGTCCAAGGTGGTCCCCTTGCTGGACGGCAATGTCCGGATCAGTCCGGCGGGTCTTGACAGAAGACCGGGGCGAGATCAGGCACCGGCGGCCAGATCCGGCCCCCAGCCGCCCGCCTTCACCACCGTCTGGAGCCGGGATGAGCAGGAGGCGGGGCCCATGCCCATCAAGAGCCGGTCGGGCGGACGCCAGGACAGGAACCGGGAGGGCTCCGACCTTTATCCTCCAAAAACAGGCGTCATGGACCGGGTCAAGGGATGGAGTCCCGAGGGGATCAAACAAAAAATCCTCAAGCTGCACAGGAGACTGACCCGGCTGGTGCCGGGCTCACGGGGCTTGTCCCTGCTGGCCTATGTCGCCATGTGGTTGGTTGTGCTGGTCATTTTGGTCGCGATCATCATGTCTTTTGGCGGCAGCCGCAAGAATAAGCAGACAGATGAGGATAAACCCAAGGTGACCAGCCAGGAGACCTCCAACGAATCGCCAAAGACAGAGTTTGAGATTGATGTCATCGTCAAGGCAAGCGGCCTGAGGGTGGTATCATCCCCCGGCGGGGAGGAATTGGTCGCCTCCGTGACCCGGGGTGACCGGGTGACCCAATTGACCAGTCCCCGGGATGGTTGGATCCTGATCCGCCTGGCCGACGGCCGGTCGGGTTACGTGCCCGAATCACTTCTTCTTTCCCCCGAAGAAGGGGATTAGGTCTTGTGCAAAGGGGCGCGTCTGATGTATCATGTCTTAGGTTTCCGGAGCATGCGGGTGTAGTTTAGTGGTAGAACATCAGCCTTCCAAGCTGATTGTGAGAGTTCGATTCTCTTCACCCGCTCCATTCACCGGAAACCTGAACGGGCATATAGCTCAGCTGGATAGAGCAACAGCCTTCTAAGCTGTGGGTCGCAGGTTCGAGTCCTGCTATGCTCGCCAGATCGCAACCATCTGTCGGATTTTCGCAGGAATCCGCAGATGGTTTTTCATTGCGGCTGGCTGGCTTGACGCTGATTTCAATCCGTGTGAGAATCGACCTTAGAAAGGAGTCCTTATGAGCCAGGCCTATGACAATACAAGTATTTCACAGTTGAAAGGGCCTGACCGGGTAAGGCTCCGGCCGGGTGTTATTTTCGGTTCCGACGATCTTCGGGGCTGTCAGCAGTCTTTTTTCGAGATCCTGTCCAACTCCATTGATGAGGCCCGCGAAGGCCACGGCCGGGTGATCACGGTCAAGCGGTTCCCGGATCATTCCATTGAGGTGACCGACCGGGGAAGGGGCATTCCACTGGACTTCAACCCCCTGGAAAACAGGTTCAACTGGGAGCTGGTTTACTGTGAACTTTACGCTGGGGGCAAATACAAAACCAACCTGGGCGAGAATTACGAGTACAGCCTGGGCCTGAACGGGCTTGGCGCCTGCGCCACCCAGTACGCTTCCAAGTGGTTTGACGTGGCCGTGACCCGGGACGGCTTTCTCTACGAGCTTCATTTCGAAGCAGGTCATAACATCGGGGGCCTGAAGAAAACCCCGGTCAAGACCAGCCTGACCGGCACCGTCCAGCGCTGGATGCCGGATGACCAGGTCTTCACGGACATCGCCATTCCCGCCGACTATTTCCATCTGGTGCTCAAGGAACAGGCCGTCATCAACAAGGGCGTCGCCTTCGAGCTGATCGACGAGCTGGAGCAAACAAAAACCGTCTACGAATACCCGGACGG
>JAAZFK010000150.1 GCA_012511735.1 Clostridiaceae bacterium
GCCTCCTCGCGGGGCAGGGTGAAGCGTTCGATCTTGTAGTTGGCTTTGGCGATCCGTTTCATCTCGGCTTCGATGGCGTCCAGATCTTCCGTGGAAAAACCGCCTTCCCGGTCGAAGTCATAGTAGAAGCCCTTTTCAATGGCTGGCCCGATGGCCAGTTTGGTCTCAGGCCAGAGATTCTTGACCGCGTGAGCCAGAAGATGGGAACTGCTGTGCCAGAAGGCGTGCATGTCCTGCCCCTGGTCGGCGTCCTGAGCCGTCGTGGTCATCACGACCTGTTCTTTCCTGTCGTCTGCCTGAGGCAGCTTGTCGCCTGGTTCTTGGTGTGGCATGCCAGTTCCTCCTTATGGTTTGATTGGCCTTCGAAGAAGGCTACACATCAGCATAGACCACAAAGTGGCCTCTGACAACGAGAAGGAGGAAGGAAACGGAATTCGCCTTAAGGGGTGCGCTTTTTGAAATGCCTGGTCAAAGGCCGGATCAGCCAATAGCTCAGACCCCGACCAATTGTTTTGAACTTGAAGGAGCGGGGGAAATACTGCATGCGCCCCTTGGTATGGGCGGTAAGCAGCATGGCCAGCTCGGCCGGCTGGACCCGGGTGGTATCCCGCATCATGTAGCCTTCGGTTCCGGGAGCAGCGTAAAAGAAACGGTACCAGGCCGCATAGGCGTCGCCCAGGCCGAAGAGATGGCCGGCCTCGTGGGCGGCGACCCGCTCAAATCGCTGAGGGGCGGTCTGGGTGGTCAGGGTGATGTAACCGGGATGGGAGGGACTCCAGTTGAGGCCTACGCTTTCAATCTGACCTGTTTTGAAGATGCCCCACAGTCTGCGGTGGAGAGGGCTGGCCGCGTGCGAGGGCAAGAGGAGGCTGGAGCGGACGTAGACACGGGCCGGCCTGCGTTGCCGGCCAAGCCAACGCCTGCTGGACAAGAGGGCAGGGGACAGGGAGGCGCCGACCCGGTTGATCCGGACCCGGACGGGGAGCCGGTCGGCCTCCTCGAAGGGGTTTTGAAGTTCCCTTTTGTCACAAAAATCCTCCAGCGCCCGGCGCAGAGTTTGATCCATGGGAAATTCGCCCGACCAGTAGCGCCTGATGCCTTCTTCGATTTGAGTGAAATAGGGCCGGCCTTCCGGATCTTTTGCCGGCGGTCGATAGGCCCGCCGGTTGTAAATGAACAGACAGTCGATCAGCAGTCCCTCCTTCGAGCAGGACACAATGACTGGCTGTCTTGGATTCATGAGCTGTGTTGCGGGTACCAGCTGTCGAAGCCGTCAACTTCTTCCCGCCAGGGGATCGAGGGCTGGGCGCCTTGGCGGGTGACCGACATGGCGGCAGCCCGGGTTGCCCGGTCAATCATGGGAGCAAGGTCTCCGGGAGTCAGTACAAGCCTGTCGCGGGTCCTGCCCCGTGCCTCAACCAGGGCGTCAATGCCGGCTGCCAGGGCGCCGTTGAAACAGTCCCCCGCGGCAGTGGAGTCCAGCATTTTCACCTTGTAGGCGGGCAGATGCAATTCACTTTGGCTGTCCATGGCCAGGGAACCATCGACCCCGAGAGTCACCAGGAGGGTCTGAAGGCCCAGATCCAGCAGGCGATGGCCGGCAGTCCTCCAGGCAGCGGGCACCTCAGTCGGCATGCCCGCCAGAAGGCCCAGCTCGCTTTCATTAGGTGTCAGAAGATCCACCTGCCTGTAAAAAGACCGGGACAAGTCAGCCGCGGGCGCCGGATTGACCATGCAATAGACATTCTCCTCCCGGGCAATGAC
>JAAZFK010000151.1 GCA_012511735.1 Clostridiaceae bacterium
GATTACTGGACAAAATGGCAACATATGATAAAATGACTTGGCGTCCGGGGACAACCGGGCGTGACCCGGGCGATTAGCTCAGCTGGGAGAGCGCTGCGTTCGCATCGCAGAGGTCGAGAGTTCGAATCTCTTATCGTCCACCATGAGGCGCCTGCTTGCTGGAAGCGGGCGTCTTTTCTTTAGCTGATTGAAAGGGAAGCAATGACATTGAAAAGTAAAAGAACCAACCGGGCGGCCGTCTTTGATCTGGACGGTACTCTGCTCGATACGCTGGCCTCAATTGTGGCGCCCTGCAATGAAACCCTCAAACGTTTGGGCCTGCCCCCCTTCGGCAAGAAAGAGGTCCGTACCTTCATCGGTATGGGGAGCCGGGTATTTGTCGAAAAGATGATGGCGGCGTCCGGAGTGGAAGACCCTGTCATGATACAGCAGGCGCAGGACATCTATCACGAGCTGGCGCCCGCAATGATCACCCATAATGTAGAACCTTTTGAAGGTGTGCCCGACATGCTGGAGCAACTTCAGCAGATGGGACTTAAGCTGGGAGTCGCCACCAACAAGAACGGGAAGCTGACGCCCAGGGTTCTGGCGCATGCCTTTCCCGATAGTCCTTTCTCCGCTGTCCGCGGCGCTCAGCGTTTTGTTCCTCTGAAACCGCATCCACAAATGCTTTTTCTGGTTATGAACAAACTGAAGGCTGATTTGTCCAGCTCCTTTTTCATCGGTGACAGCGATGTCGACATCGAAACAGGCCGTGCCGCGGGCATGCACACCATCGCCGTCAGCTGGGGATTCAAGCCGAGGGAAGTCTTGGAAGCGCTTGCTCCCGACTGCCTGGCAGACACACCCGCCGAGGTGGTGGATTACATCCGCCGTCACATGTAAGCGGGCTTCTGCCGGCTTACTTCTGAGCTGCAGCTTCCCGTTTTAAACGTTCATTTTCCTCCAGAACCTTCAGGTCGATTTTACCGATCAAGGTTTTGGGAAACTCGTCCAGATATTCAATCTCCTTGGGTACAGCGTAGGGGAGGAGGTGTTCGCGCACCTTCTCTTTCACCTGCTCATCGAGCGCCTGCCGGTCTGTTCCTTCCTTAACCCGCAGGAAGACCTTGACGACCTGCATCTGGTAGGGATGGGGGATTCCGATGGCGGCTACCTGGAGCACCGGGGGGAGTTCCGCGATCAAATTCTCAATTTGCAAGGGGAAAACCGGGATGCCTGATACCTTGATCATGCGCTTGATCCGGCTTGTGAAATGGTAGAAACCATCAGGTTCACGGTAACCCAGGTCGCCCGTCTTGACCCAGACCTTGCCGTCGTCGTGGAGCACCAGGGTTTCCGCGGTGGCTTCCGGTTGATTCAGGTAGCCTTTCATCACAGTCGGCCCCGTCACGTAGATTTCTCCGATCTCGCCGTCGGGTTGAGGCTGGCCTGTCTCCAAGTCAAGGATTTTCATCTCCATATTGGCCAAAGGAAGGCCGATGCCGCTGCGGCCGGAGGAAATATCGTGGGTCAGACAGCAGACGGTGACGGTCTCTGTCAAGCCATAGCCCTCCCGCAGTCGGGCGGATGAACCGCGTTCGGCCAGGAAGCGGTCAAATCGATCCTTCAATTCCGGTGTCAGTGAATCGCCTCCGCAAAAGACGGCAGTGAAACAGGAAAAATCAATCGTTTTCATGATCGGATCATTCAGGACTGCCTCGAAGAGGGTCGGTACACCAGCCATGAGGGTTGGTTTTTGTTTTTTGATAATGGAAGCCAGGCCCTTGGTCGAAAATTGCGGCACCAGGATGGAACAGGCCCCATTGATCAGCATGGCATGCATGCCAATGCAGAGACCGAAGCCGTGGAAGAGAGGGAGTACATCGACGAAAGCTTCCCCGTAAGGGCGCGGTGAATCGATCGGATAACCCAGGGCACTGAAAATCTGGCAGCCTATGCCATTAAAATTCCGGTCGGACAACATGATGGTTTTCGCTTCGGCTGTAGTGCCGCCACTGTGCAGGTAGCTCGAAACCCGGTCGGGGTCGGAGGCTTCTTCCAACTGTCCCAGATTCTGGTCCTCTCCCATTCCGATCATCTCATCCCAGCGGATCCAGGCCTGGTTACGCGGCATCAGGCGATTGGCCTTCCTTGCCTTGGTCAGCCAGAGGCCAAACCGGCTCAGAGGATCGGCAGACCGTGCCATGGGCGCGATCAAGATGTGGCACAGGGTTGATTGCGGCCTTTCCTTTTCAAGCAAGTCAACCAGCCTGCCCAGGAAGAGTTCGGGGAAACACAAATAAGCGCTGCCGGTTTCTCTTACAATCTCCATAATGTTGGCGGCAGGGGCTAAGGGATGAATCATATTGCAGATCCCGCCCAGCCGGTTGACAGCGTAAAACAAGATGACGGTTTCAGGTGTATTGGGCATGCAGATAGCGAACACGTCTCCCTGAGAGAAGCCCAGGCCCATCAAACCGCGTGTGCAATCATCGATTTGTTGTTGAAGTTGGCGGTAAGTCATCCTGGCTCCAAGATAAGACAGGGCCGGCTCATCAGGCCGCTCAAGGCATATCTTGTTGAGGATGGAGTACATGGTTTCATCAGGAATATCAAAAGTAGTCTGAAAACTCGGATCAACGATCGAGGGGTCGGGGAATTGATTCAGCATGGGGATCTCCTTCCGGTCCGTGGATACTTGTCCCAGGTAGCCACATCCAGTGACGAGGCTGTTAATAAATGCATTCTACCATTTATAGTATTCATCCCCTATACTCTAAAAAGATCATTATTCTCATTTCGGGGGTTGCGATGGCGAAAAGCAAAACAATTTTTGTGTGTGAGGAGTGCGGACATGAAACCAGTGGCTGGCTGGGCAAATGTCCTTCCTGCGGCGCATGGAATTCATTTTTTGCCATGAAGGAAGCCACCGCTGCCAAGACGGATGGAAGATCAGGCAGCTGGCTGCATCAAGTTGACAAGGAAATGGCTGGCGCGGTTGAACCTGTTGTCTTGAGTGGTTTGGACACCAGCCCGGAAATCAAGCGTGCCACCTCCATTTCCGAGCTGGACCGGGTGCTCGGGGGCGGCATTGTCGAAGGTTCGCTCCTTTTGTTGGGGGGTGATCCGGGGATTGGCAAGTCCACCCTGGCGCTTCAGATCCTGGGTGGTTTTGAGCCTGGCCGCGTGCTCTATGTCAGTGGCGAAGAATCAGCGGCTCAGATTGGCCTGAGACATCAAAGACTGGGGCTGGCCGATCAGGATATTCCACTTTTGACCACGACCAGGCTTGCCGACATCGAGCAGGCGCTGACACTTCATCGACCTGCTGTCGCTGTGATTGATTCAATACAGACCGTCTATGCTGATCACATCCCCGCAGCGCCCGGCTCAATCACCCAGGTACGCGAAGCGGGAATGGGATTTTTGAGACTGGCGAAAAGCCTGGGCACTTCGATCCTGATGACGGGACACGTGACCAAGGAAGGGTCCATCGCGGGTCCTCGTGTCCTGGAACACATGGTCGATACGGTCTTATATTTTGAAGGTGAGAAAGAAAGTCCTCTCCGTATCCTGAGAGCTGTTAAAAACAGGTTTGCCTCGACCGGGGAAATCGGCATTTTTGAGATGACCGAGAAAGGTCTTATTTCCGTCGATCAGGCAACGGGTCTCTTCCTGGACGGCAAGCCAAAGAATGTACCCGGCTCTGTCGTCAGTGCCGTGCTTGAGGGCAGCAGACCGCTCTTGCTCGAAATCCAGGCGCTGACGGTTAAATCAAATTACGGGACTCCCATCAGGATGGCGCAAGGAATCGACCGGTCGCGCCTGATCATGTTAATGGCTGTGGCAGAAAAGAAAACAAAGATCGACCTGAGCGCCTTGGATGCCTACGTCAACGTAACGGGCGGCTTGAAGATCAAGGGGACTTCGCTCGATCTGGCGATTCTGGTGGCCTTGCTGTCAAGTGTACGCGACGAACCGGTTTCCATGGACGCGGTTGTCCTGGGTGAAGTCGGCCTTACCGGGGAGATCCGAGCGGTGCCGCGCATCCTCGATTCACTGGAGGAGGCGCGGCGGTCGGGAAGAAATCGTTTTGTCGTACCGGCCTCCGCCAAATCAAAGCTTCGCAGGTTCGAGACAGAAAAGGACGTCCGGGTTTACTATGTCAGTGAACTGAATGAAGCCTACGATCTACTCTTTTCAGAAGAAAGCAGACATTAAAACCATGCCAGGAAACAGATCAACTCAGGTGATTGCCATTCTGCTCGCGGCGGGCAGGGGCAGCCGCTTCGGCAGTGAGCACAACAAGGTATTTCAGACAATCGGAGGGACGACCATTCTGGAAAGAGCGGCCCGCTGTCTGCTTGATCATCCCCGGATCAACTCTCTGATCGTTGTTGGCGCCGCCGGTGAGGAAGAGAGGATTGGCGCGCTTCTGGCTTCGGCCTTCACCGGCAGGAAGATCAGAATCGTGAAAGGCGGTGACAGCCGACAGGAATCGGCGCTTGCTGGCTTGCTGGCTGCCAGTCAGCTGGAGGATCGTCAGAGCAAGGGTCGAACCCTGGCTCTGATTCACGACGCCGCCCGGTGTTTTCTGTCGCAGGCGACGATTACCGATTTGATCGACACCATCAGCCGGTATCACTGTGGCGCGGCTCCCGCCATTGCGGTCACTGACACCATACGTCTGCTTGATCAGGCGGGAGGTTCCGTGATCCGGACCTTGCCGCGTGAGCGACTGGCCGCCATGCAAACACCTCAGGGAGCCGATCTTGATATTCTCTTGAGCGCAGCCAGGCTGGCTTTAGGGGAGGCGGTTAGGGTGACGGACGACCTGGAACTTTTGATGCGGATTGGTTATCCTATCCGACTGATTCAGGGTGATCCGCTCAATATTAAAATAACAAGTCCCCAGGATCTCTTTTTCGCGGAGAACTTTTGTCTCTCTGAAAAAGATCGGCAGGCCTAGGTAAGGCGGGCAGTCTCACGTACAATCTTTTGTGTTAAACTGTCAGAAACAAGTGGAAGATACACGACCATTGATCTCGATTCATTTGCAGGAGGCTTCTTATGGCTAAGGCACCGGCGCCGACCACGACGCGCTTGCTCACGACAGTCAACGCCCGCTACTACCCTCAGGAAGGTGTGGCGGACGCCTATTGTCTAGACGGTAAATTCCCGGGAAAAAGAGAA
>JAAZFK010000152.1 GCA_012511735.1 Clostridiaceae bacterium
AGACGACGGGAGCGGGGCTGGGTGCCATTGTATTTCTGGCCATCGCGCTGGGTCTGACCGAGGGGGTAAGCCCCCATCAGCTGGCCATCGCCCGGTTTACCGATACCGTGATTGGGATTGTGATTGCTTTGATGATTAACAGATTACTTCCCTTCCCGGTGACCGGGGAGAAGGAAGAGGAATAGACCGGTTCATCAGTCTACGTAACAGCGTTCCATCCATTCGGGCTTGGATTTATCCGTATAAACCGTGTACTTGGAAAGAAGCGCCACGGGGCCGTAAGTCATCTTGGATTGACGGAGACCCGGATCCCCGTTGTCATCCTCCCGGTTGATGAAGGCCACCGATTTGCAATTGCCGAACATCTTGACGAATTCGGAGACCAGCATCTGGTAGACTCCCTTGAACTGGATATCCGCCTTCTCGATATGGATGTAGAGGGTGTCGCCCTGGACTTCGGCCAGAGAGAAACCCGCCACCTGATCGCCCACGAAAAGGACACCGCCGAACATCTTGTAGTCGCGCATGTGGTCCAGGACTTCGCGGATCTTGCGGGCCTCTTCCTTGAGAGTGCTGTTGTCGGGGGGATTATCTTTCTCGATGGCGCAGGCGAATTCACAGACCGCCTCCCGGTTGAAAGTGGTGATGATTTCAAAACGCCAGTCGGGGGTCGCCCGAAGGAAGCGGTTGATGTTGTTGCGGGTGGAACGGTGTTTACCTCCCTTGAGCTCAAGCAGATCCTTGGCCTCGTAGAGATAGTCGAAATAATCGCGTTCGGCGATGGCATGAAAGTCGGGGTAACGGGCGGACAGCAGGGGCAGATCCTGGTCGCCCACAATACAGAAGACCAGGGGTTCACCCTTTTCTTTGCAGTGCGCTTCCAGCAGGCTGAGCGCTTCTTCACGCCTCTCACCCAAAGGCATGGTGTAGGCCGTGTGCCGGTCGAAGATCCTCATGCTGATGATCAGGCAATCAGCGGCGACGACGAATTCATTTTGAAACCAGTCACGCCACATAAAAAGACCGCCAACCGTAAGATCGCAAAGTCTTTGCGGGTTGGGATCTAAAAAAGGTTGAACGAAAGGTATATGTTCCAGCTTAAGCTGTTGAAATTCCAACATGGATCAGGCTCACCCCTATCCGCCGATGAAACCACCCTGATTCAAAATGTCGATGGCGTCATCGAGCTTTAAAGATGATACACGGACGATGGGACCCGTGCAACCCATGCCGGACTCAGCGTAGATGGCTTTGCTCCACAAGAGCTGCACCGCGTCCTCCAGCGCCAGGACATCGATGCCCTCGATCTGTTCGGTGACCACTTCTTTCGGAGGTTGGGCGACTTGCCCGGCGCTTCCTTGTTTTTTTCGCTCTTCCAAGAGCCGATCCAGGCCGGCCTGTCTGGCCAGCTCCTGCTCTTTTTGGTAGATTGCTTCAATCTTGTTGCCGGCGGTTCGGGCTGCGTATCGGATGGATTCGGCAATGACGGGCGCGCCGGAGGCCCGGGAGATGATGGCGATCACGCCGTCCATCCCTTGGCCTACGCCGGGGCCGTAACCGGCCCCCATGGTCTCCAGGTTGCCGCCAGAAGAATAGGCGGACAGGATTTTGAGCATGGCGTTGCCTGTCAGGGAATCCAGGACCAGGACGTCCTGGGACGCCAGGAGGACATCGTTGCCCCGCATGATCGCCCCGCCATCCGCCCGGACGGACCTGGCAAAGCTGATTGGATAGCCTTGCGCCTGGAGGGTCTTCAGGACCAGCTCCGACTGGCGGGCTCCATCCAGATTGAGTATGCCCACCGTGGGAGCCTGGATGCCGTCGGCCTTGGCGGTCGCGATGCCGGCGATGGCGTTGAGTACCAGGGCTTCGACCCGGTCTGTTGAACTGGTTCCTGTTGTGGCAGCCAGATAAAGATCCCTGCCGGTGGCAGGCGCCTTGATCTTGCCGATGGTGGTAACACCGATGGGGAAAGGGTAGTGCATGGCGACAGCCGCATCCGCTTCTCCAGTCTTAAGCAGTTCCTCCATGAGGGAAAAAGACTGGTCAACACAATCGCAGGGGAGTGTGGTCACCCCTTCTATTTTTTCGGTTCCCAGATAGAGCACCCGGATCCCCTGGTTTGCGGCTTCAAGGCATCCTTCCAGGACGGTCGTCTCTCCCAGTTCCGAGCCCAGTCCAATGACAGCGACGGTGGGATCGTTGCCTAGCTTCCCTGTCTCCAGACCCCGGGCCAGCTCTTCGAAGACTGAGGCAATCTCACGCTTGATGGACTCCATGGCCTAACTCCCTTCCATGAGCGTCGAGGCGAAATCACGAAGCGACTCGGCGATCAGGCGACGGATTTCATCGGAAGAGACCTTGGTGTCTTCTTCTGCGCCCTTGTTTTGTTCCATAAGGAAGGAAATCCCGTCGAAGAGGTTGGTCATCCGTCCAAGGAAAAGCGACCCCTTGCCGACGATCATGGCGCGGTCAATTTCCTTTTTGAGCAGTGCTTCCCTGGCATGGCCCATGTAAGGCACGCCTGAAGGGATATGGCCTTGGGTAGGGGCGAAGCCCGGCAAGCCGTGCCTGTCAACGAAATCGTTCAGATCCTTTCGCTCCAGCTGACCTTGTTTAACAGCCAGGGCGCCAATCATTTTCATATTGGATTCGGGCACATTGCCTGCGCCCGCAGGCTTGGTAATGTCCGGATTCTGCATTTCGGGAGAATAGTAGTCGACATCGGTGACCTTGAGATTGACTCTCGCCAAAGGTTCAGTGACCAGAGAGGCCATGACATGCTGGGGGGAGCTGCCTGTACCCACCGCGTGCCGGCCCGGGTTGGCGACCAGCAGTTCGGGGTTGACGCCGTCATTTTCACTGATGATGACCGCGAAACCAGCCAGACAATCCTCCAGGATGGGCAGATCTTTTTTAAGGTGGTCTTTGCCGTTCATGCCCAGTTTGGCTGTTGAGCCGCCGGCAGTGACGGCCACGGTTTTGAAGGTGCCGGCCTTGACCAGGGAGGCCGCCAGCACAACCGCGTGAGCCGGGGCGGCACAAAAGCCCCGGA
>JAAZFK010000153.1 GCA_012511735.1 Clostridiaceae bacterium
CCCCCTCCGATCACGACCATTTGATAGCGGTCAAACACGGGCACACCCTCCCTTGGTCTCGCCTGTCAGAATCAGACTGCCCCGGCCGTCCTCTTCGATGCTCAGCGGTTCACGGTTGGATTCACGCGCCAGGATCTCCAGAACTCTTGGTCCGCAAAATCCACCCTGGCACCGGCCCATCCCCGTCCCGGCCCTGCGTTTGACGCCGTCGATCGAGACGGGTGGGATTTCCCGCTCCATAACTGCGACGATCTCACCTTCAGTAATCGTTTCACAGCGGCAGATGACCCGGCCGTAGAGCGGATTATTCTTGATAAAAACCTGGCGTTCTTCTTCTGGGATTTCCTTGAAGCGGATGACCCGGCGGCCTCCTTGCCAGGATGATTTTTCTTTCATGGGGAGACCTGCTTCTTCCAGCAGATCCGACGCCAGACGGGCGATCGAGGGCGCGCAGGTCAAGCCGGGTGATTTGATGGCGGCCAGATCCAGGAAATGTTCGGCTGACATACCGATGAAGAAGTCCCCCTGCTTGCTGTTGGCACGTACACCTGCGTAATTCCGGATGTTGGCGCTTAAATCAAGGGACGGCACCATCTGGACGGCCATGTCCTTGATGTGATCCAGCGCCTTCCTTGTCACTCCCGTATCCGTCCGGTCTTCAAGAATTTCGGAATTGGGGCCGATGAGAAAGTTATCATGAATGGTGGGGGAAACAGTCACCCCCTTGCCCCGGGTCGTCGGGCTGTGGAAGATGATGGATTGAACCAGGGGACCTACGGTCCGATCCAACAAATAATAC
This sequence comes from Clostridiaceae bacterium, assembly GCA_012511735.1. Lineage (GTDB taxonomy): Bacteria > Bacillota > Clostridia > Saccharofermentanales > DTU023 > UBA4923. The sequence goes on from JAAZFK010000153.1 coordinate 800, forward strand.
TCACCTCTTGTCGGAATGATTTCGAAAGCCGGCGGCGCTACCATCTGATGGATCCGGTCGCTGTTGACGCCTGCGGCGTTGACTACGAATCTGGCTTTGACAGGCGGTGCCTCACCTCTCAGAATCTCATAATGATCGCTTTGCCACTGAAGGCCGGTCACCTCTGTATTCGGCATGAAAGCAAGCCCATTCCGGACCGCCACCTCAGCCATGGCCAGGGCAAACTCCCAAGGATTGATCACCCCCGCTTCAGGCGCCCACAGCGCCGCCAGGATCTCTTTGGACAGGTTGGGTTCCCGCAGGCGGGCCTGTTCCCCGTCGATGATCTCAAGCCCCCGACAACCATTCTCGATCCCCTGGTGAAGAAGAGTTTTCAAGAGATTGACCTGGGACTCCTCGAAGGCGACAACCAGCGAACCTGTATTGCGGTGTTCAACATCCAGCTCCTGGCACAGCTGATAGCACAAGCGCATCCCTTCAACGTTCAATTTCCCCATGAGCGTCTTGGGGGCGGGGTCGTAGCCCGCGTGAATGATGGCGGTGTTGGCGCGCGACGCACCCATGGCCACGTCGTTTTCTTTTTCAATCAGGACAAGTGACAGATCATAGGATGAAAGGGTATAGGCGAGCGCGCAGCCGATCACACCGGCCCCGATAATGGCTACATCATGCATGAAACAAAATCTCCCTGACTATTATCCACTCCCTGCGTCCAAATCTCAAGGCAAGTGCCGCTCAGCGACTTACCAGCAGCACAAGGCCCGTGACAAGGAGCAGCGAGTTGGTGACCTTTGAGAAGGCAGTCTGGTTGATCCGGGCTTGAAGAAGTTCTGCCAGAAACATGACTCCCAAAACAACCGGACTGCATAGGGCAATCAGCTTCAAGTTAACCGGATTGATCGAACCCGACAGCGCGTAGTTGAGCAGCATAAACCAGTTCAGGATTCCCCAGACCGCGGAACAGGTCGCTCTGAATTCCGTTTTATCGGGAAATTCATGCATGGCATAAACCATGAGAAAGGCGCCTCCCGCCACAAACAATCCCTGCATGATCCCGGCCAGGAAAAGAATGGACACCAGGACGGGCCGGCTCAAGTTGCCGGAGAAAATCTTTTGAGGCAAAAAACCCGCGATCGCCAGACCAATGGTTACGATCCCGTATACAGTAATCAGAAAGGGGGCCTCCAACAACCGGTCAAGCAGGAGACCACACGCCGTACCGATTGCCATGACAAAAAGGATTTCCAACAGCTTGGCCCGCTTGATCTGTTTGCGGTAGCGGAAGGACACCAGAAGACCCGTCAACAAAGAAAGGCCGGTCGCAAGGATTCTCGCGTCATCAAAGCCGACCAGCAAAATCGCAAGCGGCAG
>JAAZFK010000021.1 GCA_012511735.1 Clostridiaceae bacterium
CCATGAAATCTGCCGCGAGTGCGATTTCATCTCGCTTCACCTGCCCCTGACCGCTCAAACCCGCCATCTGATCGGATCCGAGGAACTGGCCATGATGAAAAACAACGCTATTTTGATCAACACCGCCCGGGGTGGAATCGTTGATGAGGATGCCTTGTTGGACGCTTTGTCAAGTGGCTCGATCCGTGGGGCGGGCGTGGATGCTTTCGTCAATGAACCACCCAATGATCCTCGCTGGTTCAGACTGGATAATGTTGTGCTGGGAAACCATGCGGCTGCATCGACAGTAGGCGCTGCAAATGCCATGAGTATGATGGCCGCCTGTAATCTTCTGGATGATCTGGGCAGGGACGAAGGGTCGACACCGTGTTGATTCTGGGTCTTGAAGCGAGTACCGCATCGGCAAAAGCCATGCTCTATGATTCCGGAGCGGACCGTCTCGTCGATCTGGCCAGTCAACCCTACCCCAGGGAAATCGCTGACATCAAAACCATGGATCCACAGGCTGTTTCGGAGGAACTCTTCCGCCTTGGCCACAGGTTATTGAATGGCCGCAGGAAAATTGACCTGATCGTTTTATCGTCCATCTGGCACCACAGCGGAGTGCTCCTGGACGAAAAAATGAACCCGATCGGGCGACTCCGAACCTGGGCGGATACAAGAGCCGGAGAAGTGGTTGAATCTTTTTTGCAGGAAAAAGGACTGTCCGAGTCCATTTATCAACGAACCGGCAATCCTCCCCACACAACTTATGGTTATTACCAGTGGCTCCAACTGCTCAAGGACAAAGGAATGCGTCCGGAGCAGGTTCATGCCTTCATGGCCTTGCCCGATTACCTCTATTATCGTTTTACAGATAAGCGGATGGTCTCGACCATGACAGCGTCGGCCAGTGGCATGATGAATATCCATGACCTGGAATGGGACCTGTCGCTGATGGAGAGAGCAGGGATCTCACCGGACCAGATGTCTGTTCTCGTGGACCCTGAGCATACAGAGCCACTTGCTGTCCGGGCAGCTGAAGCCCTGGGGCTGCCCCAGGGGATTCCTATCCTTGTCACAGGGGCAGATGGCGCCTGTAACCAAATTGCTGTTGGTGGCCTTGAACCAGGCATTATGACCTTGTCCGTGGGGACCAGTGGTGCCCTCCGGATCAGCGGAACCCGCCCTTTACTCTCTGCAGGGCCTTTGAAAAATTGGAGTTACTATGGCGCTGAGCGTCATTGGATTAATGGGGCCGCGACCAATGGCGCCGGCTCCTGCCTCGAATGGTTCCTTCAGCTGTATGGCCTGCCCTTCTCTGATCTGAAAAGACTGGATAAGGAGCTGGAGGGTCGTGATGGTCTTCTCCCGGACGCGCCTTTGTTCTTACCTTTCCAGTTTGGTGAACGATCTCCCGGATGGGATGCCTCAAGACTCGGGGGCTGGATGGACTTGTCTCCGGTTCATGATCAGTTGCACCTTTATTACAGCGTCCTGGAAGGAGTTCTTTTCAATCTCTATCAATGCTCGCTCTTACTTCAAGAGTTGGGTGGCGGGCCTGACAAAATCCTGATATCGGGCGGAATCGTCCAGTCCCCGGTCTGGTTGCAGTTGGCCGCTGACTTGTTCGGTGTCCCGCTCGGGCTGACATCGCTTGAACATGCCTCTTTACTGGGTGCCATCATGATCGGTCGCAAGGTACTTGGAGATTTATCCAGCCTGCGCCAGGTCAAACATACACCCGCTTCCTATATTCATCCCCGCCGCAACGAAGCCTTGGCGGAACGCTACCAACGCTATCTTTTCTGGTACGAGACTACAGCTGCAAAGGAACCAACCAGATGAAAAGAATGACCAACCGGCAACTGGCCATGGCAGGGATCCTGATTGCCCTGGGCCTGGCCCTGCCTTTTCTAACCGGACAGATTCCCAGCTTTGGCAATATGCTGCTGCCCATGCATCTGCCTGTCCTGCTTGCGGGATTCGTCCTGGGCGCACCCTTGGGAACACTGATCGGCTTCACTTTACCTTTACTCCGCCATCTTCTTTTTACCATGCCGCCCCTCTATCCTACGGCTGTGGCCATGGCCTTTGAGCTCGCTGCCTACGGTTTTATTACCGGTTTCCTCTACCGGAGATTACCCCGAAAACCTGTCTTTATTTACTTCAATCTGATCCTGGCCATGGGAGGCGGCCGCCTGGTTTGGGGTCTTGTCAGCTCGGCTCTTTATTCCTTTTCAGGCACTCCCTTCACTTGGAAACTTTTCGTCACAGCCGGATTTGTCAACGCGGTTCCCGGCCTGATCCTGCAAATTGTCCTCATTCCCTTGCTGGTCATTGCCCTCCAGAAAGCTGGTTTGATCGAAGAATGATTGTTACAGAACCACTTATCGCTATTATTGCGCACAGCCTGAAGCTGCAACCCCGTCAGGAGATTGCCGACTTGGTCAAGCTAGTGTACCAAAATGAATTTGGAGCCGGCCACATGGTCAGCGACGAAAAAGCCAGCCTGGAAAGAATAAAAGAGGAAATCCATACGGGCCTCCATGATCCTGAACCTTCCTTCGGACGCTTCATGCCTCTGGGCAACGGCTTGTGCCGTCTTCACCTGGCAGGCATCGACAAGACCGGCCTGACACCTGAAACCCTTAATCGTCTCTTCGTTACAAGTGCGAATCAAGTCCAGGGCGAAGCCCGGCGCTTTAAGGATAAGCTTCTTCTACTGCGAGGTTTGCTGGAAGAAATGTCCCGGCAGAGGGATCTTACAAGCTTGGATGAATTCATGGAGCAGTATGACTTTTCAACTTGCCCGCCAATCAGCCACAGCCCTCTCTACCGCCGGCACTACCTTCCCCGCTATCGGGTCGTCATGCTTGACGCATGGCTTTACTTGGAGCTTTTCGCTCGCATTGACCAGCTTTTGAGCCGTGACATGCCAGTCATTCTTGGTCTGGACGGACCATGCGGGTCCGGCAAGTCAACTTTGGCTGACCTGCTGCACACTGTTTATGGCGGAGCACTTATTTCCATGGATCATTTTTTCCTGCCCCCTGAAAAACGGACAGTAGGCCGTTTACAGGAACCTGGCGGCAACGTCGATTATGAGCGTTTTCTCAATGAGGTGGCGGAACCTCTGGTCCAGGGCCGGCCCTTCTCCTATCATGTCTTTAACTGCCA
>JAAZFK010000154.1 GCA_012511735.1 Clostridiaceae bacterium
AAGGAAGAGACGACGGCCACCTCGCGCTGCATGGTAGAAGGAGAGGTCTCCGTTGACGAGGTCTGCGTTGTTTGCGGCAAGCCTGCCAAACACAGGGTGTATTGGGGCAAGGCTTATTGATGGAAGCGCTCCCAACGGATGTCACACGCCCTATCGGCGTCTTTGATTCGGGCATCGGCGGCCTGACCATCCTGAAGGAATTGCGTCGGGCGCTACCTCACGAGCACTTGATCTACATCGGCGACCTGGCCCATTCACCATACGGCTCCAAGGCGCCTGAAACGGTGAAACGCTTCGCCTCCCAGATCACCCGCCATCTTCTATCGAGGAAGGTCAAGCTGATTGTGGTGGCCTGTAATACAGCCAGCGCGACAGCAGGGGAGACGGTACGGCAACTGGCCGCCCCGGTTCCCGTCCTGGAGGTGGTGGAGCAGGGCGCAGCGGAGGCGCTCCGTGTCCTGGAGGAGTTGGGGGAAGAGGAAGCCCGAATCGGGATCCTGGGAACGGAAACCACCGTGACAAGCGGTATTTATCCGGATACCATCCGGATGCTGGCTGACCGGCGGGGCATCCCGGTTCCGGCCATGCAGCAGCAGGCTTGCCCGCTCTTTGTACCGCTGGCGGAAGAAGGGCTTTGGGAAGGCGAGCTGCCCGACATGGTGGCCCGTCATTACCTGGATGACATGAAGGCCTTCCAGCCTCAGGTGGTCATCCTGGGCTGCACCCATTACCCGCTTTTGAGCAGGACCATCGCCAGGGCCCTGCCTGCCGGCACCCGCCTGATTGAGAGCGCGCCGGCGGTCGTGAAATCCGTGAAATTGATTCTGGAAGAAGCGGGCATGGCGGCGACAACAGGGGAGGGCCTGACCGAGTATCACGCCAGTGATTCAGTCGATACCTTTCAACGGCTGGCAGGCCGTTTCCTTGACACCCACCTTGATCTGGTTCATCATATTGACTTGGACGCGTGTGAAGACAGGGAGGAATAGTGTTTACACCTTCTGATCTTTATAAAGATGCCATCATTCATCTTGAGAGCAATCACTGGACCGACGGGCAGAGCTCGGGTCCGATCAAGCTGACCACGGTCGGCCAGCTTGCCTATGAGAAGAAGAATGATACCTGGTCCGTCTCCTACGATGAGAGCGAGGCGACCGGCATGGACGGCACGCGGACCCGGGTCAGTCTCTTTCCCAACGGCCGGGTGGTCTTGAGCCGCACGGGCAGCGTGGAGATGGAGCTGGAGTTCGTCAAGGGCGACCAGCGCGTGGAAGCCAAGTCGACCCCCTACGGGCCGGTGCGTTTCTCCGTCCTCACCCACGAGGCCAAAGGAGAGATCAATGAGGAGGGCGGGGAGATTGAGCTGGGCTATTCGCTGGGCTTCGAGAACCGCCATACGGTCAGCACCCGGCTGCAGCTGGAAGTGACCGCCCAGGAAGAAGAGAATTCAAGTGACCGCGACCGGCGGTCAGAACGAAATGGCTACGCCAACTGAACCGTGCCTTTTGAAAAAGTCATTTGACAGCAGAGGCCAGTTCGGTGATAATACTTGAGGCGCCGACAAGGGCGCGATTATGAGCAATTAATGCGGGGGAGGTGTACCGATGGCTGTACCTAAACGCAAATGGTCCAAAAAACGATCACGCACGCATCGTGCCAACTGGAAGATCAATCCGGTTAATCTTGTGCGTTGCCCGCAGTGTCATTCACTGAAGGCGTCGCACCGCGTGTGCAAAGTGTGCGGATACTACGACGGACGCCAAGTAATTTCTGTCGACGACGGAAAAAAATAAGGGATTTACACACGTGAACAATAAGGAGCAGCGCGCCCCGTGCACGTTGCTTTTTGTTCGTCTGCAGGAGGTTTAAAGGATGGGCACTCCGGTTCTGGCCATTGTCGGCCGGCCCAATGTCGGCAAATCGACACTCTTCAATGCCTTGACAGGTAAGCGCACGGCCATTGTGGGTCCTGAGCCCGGTGTCACGCGCGACCGGGTCATGGACGAGTGCGACTGGAACGGCCTGGCCTTTACCATCATTGATACGGGCGGCATTGATTTTGCCATCGACGACATGCAGCGCCTGGTTTTCAACCAGGTCCAGGTCGCCATCGAGATGGCGGACGTGGTCTGCCTCTTGACCGATCTGCAGGCCGGTCTTTCCGATATCGAGTTCAAGATCGCCGACATGCTTCGCAAGAGCGGCAAGCCCGTCGTTGTCGCCGTCAACAAGGTGGATCGTCCCGGCGACGCCCCCATGGAATTCTACGAGTTTTTTGAGCTGGGTTTTTCAGATACCCTGGCCATTTCCGCCAGCCATAAGCTGGGTCTGTCTGAGCTCCTGGACGCGGTGACGGCTCCCATGGAGCGGCCGGACGTGGATGGGGTGGATGAGGATGACTACATCACGGTGGCTATCACGGGCCGTCCCAATGTGGGCAAGTCTTCCCTGGCCAACCGGTTGGTGGGTGAGGAGCGCAGCATCGTCTCGGACATCCCGGGGACTACGCGCGACGCCATCGACAGTTTCATTGAAAATGAGCACGGCCGTTTCCTGATTTACGACACGGCCGGATTGCGGCGCAAGTCCAGGATCGACGGCCAGATTGAATTTGTCTCGGCCCTTCGCTCCAGAAGAAGTGTCGAAGAGGCGGATGTATCCCTGATCATGATCGACGCGTCCGAGGGGCCCGCCGAACAGGATACCAAGGTGGCGGGGCTGGCCCATAACGACGGCAAGGCCTCCATCATCCTGATCAATAAGTGGGATCTGGCCGATAAGGATGAGACCCCCATGCGGGAGTATGAAGAGAAGATCCGGCGCCGTTTTGAATTCATGCCTTACGCACCCGTTCTTTTCGTCTCGGTCAAGACCGGCTTCAACATGAACAAGCTTTGGCCCTTGATTACCCGGGTCTACGAATCGTCCAAGCGGCGGGTGTCGACCAGTGTGCTCAACGAGGTGGTCGCCGAAGCCATCGTCATGCATCCGACACCGCAGCAAAAAGGCCGCCATCTTCGGATTTATTATGCGACCCAGGGGTCGGTCTCGCCGCCTACTTTTATTTTCTTTGTCAATGACAAGCGATTGCTTCATTTTTCCTATGAGCGCTACCTGGAAAACAGATTGCGGGAGAATTTTGACTTTTTCGGGACACCCGTGCGTTTTATCTGGAAGGGACGGGCGGCGCGCGACGAGTCGTCGTCCAGGGTCACGCCCGATTAGTAAGTGGTAAACTGACGCCATGGACAGG
>JAAZFK010000155.1 GCA_012511735.1 Clostridiaceae bacterium
AGGGAATTCTGACCCTTTTTAAACAAAAAGTGGCGCGCCAGCTCCCGGTCGAGGATGTCGAACCCGACCAGGCGCCTGAACTGACCGCCCGGCAAAAGGAAGCGGTCGAGTCGATCAGGCAGGCGGGGCTGGCATCCAAAGTCGGCGAGCTCCAGGAACTTCTTTTGTATGGGATCACAGGGAGCGGCAAGACTGAAGTCTACCTTCAGGCCGCCGAGGCGGTTTTGAACCGCGGTCAACAGGTCCTGATCCTGGTGCCCGAGATCGCGCTGACCCCCCAGATGACCCGGCGTCTGACCTCCCGTTTCGGCAGCCGGGTGGCCATCCTGCACAGCCGCCTGACTCCCTCGGAGCGCTACGAGAGCTGGCAGCGTGTCCTGGCTCAGGAGATCCCCATCGTGGTCGGTGCCCGCTCGGCGGTCTTCGCCCCCTTGAAGAAGATCGGTCTGATCGTGATCGACGAGGAACAGGAATCCAGCTACAAGGCCGAGATGAAGCCACGTTATTACGCCCCCGACATCGCCCGTCTCCGGGCCATGATGGGAGGCGCTGTCCTGGTGCTGGGTTCGGCGACTCCCCAGGTGTCAAGTTTCCGCCGTGCCCTGGAAGGACCCGCCCGTCTCCTGCGCCTGCCAGACAGGATCGGGGAGCAGGGCCTGGCTCCGGTTGAGATCGTGGACATGCGCCGCGAATACGCCAAGGGCAATCTCTCTGTGCTCAGCCGGCGTTTTTTGGATCTGATGGAGCAGACCCTGGGCCGGGGCGAGCAGGCCATGATCCTTTTGAACCGGCGGGGCTTTTCGCGCACCATCGTCTGTCGGGCCTGCGGCTGGCAGATGCGCTGCCCTTCCTGTGATATCGCTCTGACTTCCCACCTCAACCCCTATCGTCAGGAGAGGACGCCCGCCCGCATGGTCTGCCATCTGTGTGACCGGATCAGCCCGGTGCCCCGGCTCTGTCCTGAGTGCGGAAGTCAGGAGATCGCCGCCATCGGGATCGGCACCCAGCAGCTGGAAGAGACGCTGATGGAACGCTTCCCGGCCGCCTCCATCCTGCGCATGGATCAGGACACCACCCGAGGACGGTTTTCCCATAGAGAGCTCCTTGATACCTTCGAGTCCGGCGCGGCGGATATCCTGGTCGGTACCCAGATGATCGCCAAGGGGCACGACTTTCATAACGTCACCTTCTCAGCCATCCTGTCGGCTGACCAGTTGCTGGGAACGGGTGAGTTCCGGGCTTTGGAACAGGCCTTCCAGCTGATGACCCAGACGGCGGGCCGGGCCGGCCGGGGGGGCAAGCAGGGCAGGGTCATTATCCAGACCCTGCAGCCGGATCATTTTGTGGTCACAGCGGCCGCCCGCCAGGATTACCAGGCCTTCTACCGGGAGGAGATCGTCTTCCGCCAACGCATGGGTTATCTGCCTTTCGGTCACATGGGCCTGGTGGAGTTCAGAGGCTTCGATCAGGATCTGACCGAGGAAGCGGCCTGGAGCTTCCATGGCCTGGTGTCAGCGCTCATGGAGCGTCACGGTGACCACTTTGCCCAGTCCTCGGTCACCCGGCCGGCGCCTTCGCCGATCGCCAGGATCAGGAACCGCTACCGGTTCAGGATTGTGGCCCGGGACCCTTCTGCCGAGAACCTGACGCGCCTTCTCTTTCACGCGGCGGACCGGACAAAAAGGACCGGCAAGGTTAGCCTGACCGTTGACATTGATCCCTGGTCCACCCTCTAGGCAGCTCCCTCAAGTGACGGTGTTTTACGCATGGCCTGTGATAAACTTGATAAAAAAGAAGGAGGCAAGGCATGGCGCTTCGGGATATTTTAACTGAAGGCGATCCGGCTCTGACCAAGAAGTC
>JAAZFK010000156.1 GCA_012511735.1 Clostridiaceae bacterium
ATTTGAACAAGAGTTGTCAACCTGTCATATCTATGGTTTACAATCCTTGCGGGGAAATAGTGTATCCTGAACTCCCAAGGACGGAATGGATCTCATATGACTTTTCATCAGCTCAATATTTTTCGTCATATCGTTGAAACGGGAAGCATCACCGGTGCTGCCTCTCAACTCGGCCTGCCGCAACCTGCCGTCACCAGGGCAGTCCGATCGCTCGAAAAAGAGCTGGAACTCAAGCTCCTGGATCGATCCGGCTCAGGGATCAAGGTCAACGAAAAAGGGCTGATTCTCTACCACTACGCCAAACAACTGCATCAATTGACTGCCAAGTTGGAGACTGCTCTGCAAGAAAAAAAGATGGAGGAAGCAAGTACGGTCTCAATCATTGTTGAGGCCGCTTCCCACCTCTTCCCGACCATCTGCACCTCCTTTGCGGGCAACCATCAGGACGTGAAATTCCGCGCTCTCCATCAGGACTTGCCCGGTCAGGCTAATCCGGCGGATTATCCTTTGCGCCTCTATTCCTCCCGTCAAAAACCGGAAAGTAAACAGTCGGTCGTTCTGGTCGAAGAGGAAATCAAACTGGCTGTTCAACCGGACGGTCCCCTGGGCGCCCGCGATCGGATCGCGCTTGCCGAGGTAAGTGATATGGGCTTCGTCAGTCTCTTCAAGACCCGGGGCTTGCGGAAAATCACTGATTATTTTTGCCAGCTGGCGGGCTTTGAGCCCAAGGTTATTTTTGAGACGGACAACACCTCAACCGTCATGCGTTATGTCAGTTCAGGCCACGGAATTGCCTTTATCCCCGCCCTGACCTGGCCCAAAGAAAAAGAAGGCGGCGTCAACGTCCACCTTCTTTCAATAACTGATCCGCCTTGCCGGCGTCTGATCATCCTGGACACGGCCAAGCCGGAGAGCCTGAGTCTCTATGAAGGTCAGTTCAGAGACTTTTTGATTGATTACTTCAAACAGCTAGCCCGGTAGCACTGGACAGCTGGCAGGTGGGCGACGTACGCCGGACAGACGTTCGAAGGCGTAGGCGATGGCGATCAGGACGGGTTCGCTATAGGGGCGGCCCGTGATCTCCAGGCCGACAGGTACCCCCAGGGGAGCCTGCTGGTCGAGCGCGTAGCCCGCAGGAACGGCAATGGACGGAAAGCCGGTCGCGGAACAAAGTACGCCATTACGTCCCTTTTGCGATCCCCCGATTTCACACACCAGCTGCTGTTGATGCGGATAAACCAAGGCATCCAGATCATGGTCGGCCATGAGCTTGATGATACGGGTTTTCAGCGCCAGCTGCCTGAGCCGTTTCTGACAGTATTCGGGGGTATCCGTATCAAGTGACAGCGCCTTGAGCAGATTCTCCCTGATCCCCGGATGGAACTTGCCGCTTTCAAAGATCTCCCTGACTGAATGCACAGGCGCTTCAGGTCCCAGTTTGGACAAGTAGCCGTCCAGATGACTTCGAAAATCATCCAGATGAACACTGACCTCTGAGATCATCCAGTCGGAGTCCAACTGATCTTGCAGGGGAATCAACCGGGCTCCCCCCTTCTCGAACACCTTCAGGGCCTCTTCCATCACCCGGTTAACCGGTTGATGAATGGCCTCTTTGCCGAAGAAGCTTTCCAGGACACCCAGACGTTTGCCCCGCAGACCTTCCTCGTCCAGGAAGGAAAGATAGCCGGACGGCTGTTTGCCGACACTCCAGGCCGTCTCCTCATCCTCGGGATCATAGCCTGCGATCACCTCCAGGGTTCTCACGCAGTCCTCCACGGTCCGGCAGATGGGGCCCGCTGTATCCTGGGTCAGGCTGTAAGGAACTATCCCCGCCCGGCTGACCAGGCCGACCGTCGGCCGGATGCCGGCCAGGGCACAGGCGGATGCCGGACTCCTGATTGAATTGATGGTGTCCGTACCGATACCGATGACACCGAAATTACACGCGACCGCCGCTCCTGTACCACCTGAGGATCCCCCCGGTGTCCGGCTCAAATCGTAGGGATTAACTGTCTGACCCAGGATGGAGCTGATGGTCTCTCCCCAGATAGCGAATTCATGAAGATTGGTCTTGGCGATCACCAGGGCGCCGGCTTCACGCAGTTTTTTCGTGATGAAGGCATCATGTTCCGGCAGGAAGCCTTCCAAAGACTTGGAACCCGCCGTTGTCGGCATATCCGCTGTGTTGACGTTATCTTTCAACAAGACGGGAATGCCGTGGAGAGGCCCGCTCAAGCCCCCTTTTTGTTGAAAGAGCGCGTCCAGCCGGTCAGCTTCCTCCAGCGCCCGTGGGTTGACCTGGATGATGGAGTTCAAGGCTGGTCCCGTCTGATCATAGGCTTCAATCCTGGCAAGATAACCGGCAGTCAGCTCCCTGCAACTGAGCTGACCTGACAGCATGGCCTGGTGAATTTGCCCGATCGTCATTTCCATCAGTTCAATTTGACTCATGAAAGGGGCTCCTTAACTAAAAAAGCTGAGCAGCAAACCGGCTGCGACAGCTGAACCTATCACGCCGGCGACGTTAGGTCCCATGGCGTGCATCAAAAGGAAATTGGACGGGTTGTACTTTTGGCCCTCTTTTTGAACCACCCGGGCTGCCATCGGGACAGCAGATACGCCCGCGGCGCCGATCAAAGGATTGATCTTGCCTTTGGTGAGGACATACATCAGTTTGCCCAGGAGCACGCCTCCGGCAGTTCCGAAGGAAAAGGCCGCCAGCCCAAGAGCGATGATCTTCAATGTGCCTGGAGTCAGGAACATCTCCGCTGTCGCTGTCGCGCCCACTGTTACACCGAGCAGGATTGACACAATATACATGAGCGAATCCTTGATGGTGTTGACCAGGAGCGGCACCTTGCCCGATTCCTTCAGGAGGTTGCCGAACATCAGCATGCCGATCAGGGCACCCGCGGAGGGCAGGAGTATGATGGTAAAAATGGTGACGACGACCGGGAAGAGGATCTTCTCCTGCTGGGAAACCTCACGAAGCTGTTCCATTTTAACGGTCCGCTCTTTTTCGGTCGTCAATGCCTTCATGATGGGCGGCTGGATAATGGGCACCAAGGCCATGTAGGAGTACGCCGCGATGGCGATAGGCCCCAGCAATTCCGGCGCCAGCCTGCTGGTCAGAAAAAGTGCCGTTGGGCCGTCAGCTCCCCCTACAATGCCGATTGAGGCCGCCTGTTTGGCGTTGAAGTCAAGGGCCAGAGCCCCCAGGAAAGTCGCGAATATGCCCAGTTGCGCCGCGGCTCCCAACAGGAGGCTTCGCGGATTGGCGATCAAGGGACCGAAATCGGTTCCCGCTCCGATACAAAGAAAGATCAGGGGCGGATAGATGCCCAGCGCTGTTCCCTGGTAGAGATAATAGAGCAGACCGCCGGGCTGGGTGCCAAGAGGCCCGTTCAATAAACCAGTCAGGGGAAGGTTGACCAGCAGCATGCCGAAGGCGATGGGGATCAAAAGATAAGGTTC
>JAAZFK010000157.1 GCA_012511735.1 Clostridiaceae bacterium
ATGATACGGAGGCGGAGGTTGAGCTGGTACGAAGCGAATGCGAAAAACACGGTGTCAACGTCGCCTTGTCCGAGGTCTGGGCCAAGGGTGGACAGGGTGGCCTGGAGCTGGCCGAAGAGGTGATCAGACTTTGCGATCAGACGTTCAAGCCTCCCTTGGGCTTTGTCTATGAGGATGACACCACGCTAAGCGAGAAGATCGAGGCGGTCGCCAAACGGATTTACCACGCCGACGGCGTCGATTTTGTCGGACCGGCTGTCAAACAGCTTAGTCAACTGGAAGAAAATGGTTTTGGCAAATTGCCCGTCTGTATCGCCAAAACCCAGTATTCTTTCTCGGACAATCCAAAGCTTATCGGCGCACCGAAAAACTTCCGGATCACCGTCCGCAACTTGAAGGCATCCGCGGGCGCGGGCTTTGTTGTGGCTTTGACTGGTGAAGTGATGACCATGCCGGGACTTCCCAAAGTGCCGTCAGCAGAGAAGATCGATGTCGATGAGAGTGGTCGGATCTCCGGGCTCTTCTAGAAAAAGGTCAGAGATCCGGTCCCTGGGAAATGTCATCAAGGGAAATTAGTATATAATGATCCGGTCGGGCCGACTGTAAAAGGAAAGGTTCGACCGGATATTAGGGCGCAGTTGGAGGCGCTTTTTACGCGAAAGCGAGGAATATGAATATGAAAGAAATCCAACAGGCCTTGAACGAGATGGCCCCCAATTTAGACCGCCTGATCGGTTTCGCGGACGGACAGGGACAAGTCCTGGCCGCTTCCGATGAAGAGGTCGTCGGAAGTCAGGATCCGGGTATCCGGGCTGTGCTGGCTTCCGGAGACAGTCAGGTCACCGCCGGTGACCGAAGCTACCGTGTCAGTCAGCGGCCTGACGACAGTTATCTGATCAGTTTTTCAGAGGGCGTCGATCCCGTTTCCAAGGCATACGTTGAACTCTTGTCACGCTGGATCAGCTCCGAAGAGTGTAAACGTGACGACCACGCCATGCGGGAGCATGAGCTCAAGCAACTCTTCTTGAAAAATGTCTTGCTTGAAAATGAATTGCCGGGGGATATACCCCTCAAGGCGCGTGAATTCAGGATTCGTTACAACGCGCGCCGGACGGTTCTGCTGGTACACTTCAAACCCGAAGAATTCAAGGCCTGCCTTGAAACCCTGACAGATCTGACCGCGGAACGTGAAGACGATTTTGTCCTGCCCATTGATGAGCAAAACATCGTCCTCCTGGCTGAAGCCACCGAGGAGAGCCTGGAAGGTCTGGATGACTTCCTGAGCAATCTGACCGAGACGCTCAAAGACCGCGCCATGGCAGACGTCACGGTTGGCGTTGGCATGCTTGCCCCGACTTTGACAGAAACAGCCAAAGCCTATCAACAGGCATCGATTGCGCTGACCGTAGGCGAAATTTTCCGGGACGCGGAATCACCCATCATGCGCTATGAGAAGCTGGGGCTTGGCCGATTGATCTACCAGCTGCCCATCACCCTCTGTGAACTCTTCCTGCGGGAGGTCTTCGAGCCGGGTACCTACGAAGCACTTGATCCGGTGACCATGAACACCATCAATAAGTTCTTCGAGAACAATCTCAACGGCAGTGAGACGTCCAGACAACTCTTCGTCCACCGCAACACCCTGGTTTACCGCCTCGACAAGGTCGAGAAGATTACCGGCCTGGATCTGCGGAATTTTGAAGACGCGGTCCTGTTCAAGCTGGCCGATATGGTGCGGGATTACCTGGCTCACGTTGAAGAACAAAAAGCTGGCAAGTAGCAGTCCGCCTGTCGGAGAAAAAATGGCTTATATCGAATTTGAGAATGTCAGTAAGACCTATCCTAATGGGACACTGGCGCTTCACGACGTATCTTTCTCGATTGAGGAAGGTGAGTTTGTTTTCCTGATCGGGGAGAGCGGAGCCGGCAAATCAACGGTCTTCCGGCTCCTGACCAGGGAAGAGAACCCCACGGCCGGCCGGATCATGGTGGACGGTTACGACATCGGCAGGCTCTCCGACCGCAGGATCCCCTTCCTTCGCCGGGGCATCGGCATGATCTTCCAGGACTTCCGTCTGATTGACACCCTGACCGTGGGTGAAAATGTGGCGCTGGCCATGGAGATCATCGGTGAATCCCCGCGCAAGGTTCGCCAACGCGTACCCTTGGTCCTGTCCATTGTTGGGCTGAGGCGCAAGGTCGACAGCTATCCGACAGAACTGTCCGGGGGCGAACAGCAGCGTGTCTGCATTGCCAGGGCCTTGATCAACAGACCCCGGCTGATCATCGCTGACGAGCCGACAGGCGATCTGGATCCGGTCAATGGGGAGACCATCATGGCGCTTCTGGACCGGATCAACAGGGAGAACGGAACCACCATTATTACCTGTACACATGACAGGAATATTGTTGACCGGATGAACCGGAGAGTCATTGAAGTCTGTGACGGCGTGCTGGCCAGGGACGATTCCCGCGGTCAGTACCTTCTGGAGAGTGAGCGAAAGAACGGCCTGACCTGCGAAAACATTTACGCCCGCAGACAGGAACAGGAAGCAGAGGAGACCCGTCGCGAAATCGAAGAAGGCGGGGAGGCTCTGCGGCAGTTCCGCGAAGAGCAGGATCCTGAATCGGACAATCTCTTTGCCAGGGAGCGGGTCAAGAGAATGAGAGAATCAGTCCGCGGTGAGGATTTCTATGACCGCATGGACAAAAGTGCCTCCTTGAGGCGCAACAGGCCCCCGGCCCGTGACCGGAGCAAAGAGTTGAGAAAACAGCTCGAACAGGAAGCTCCCACGATCCCTTCAAAACCAATAGTGAAAAAACCTCAATCAGTCCCAGGGCAGGAGGATGAACGGCTGTCGCGAACCGGCAGAATCCCCGTCATCAAGCTGAAAGGCGATGGCAAGAAACAAGGGGGTGACGCATGAAAAAGAATGAATGGCGTTACTCCTTCAAGGCGGGTTTCCAGGGACTGAGAAGACATCCTCTCCTGTCCATTGCGGCGATCACCACGCTGGCCCTGATGCTTTTTCTCATGAGCATCTTTTCCGCTTTGTCGATGAACGCCAACCACCTGTCCAAAGTGGCCTCACAACAACCCCCGATCGAGATCACCATGCAGGTCAGCGCCACCAACGATGAAATCGTCAACCTGGCGGACTTTCTGCAAAATCATGAATACATTGAGGACATCCAGGTTCATACCCCCGAAGACAATTTCGAGCAGTTTAAACAGGATATGGGGAAAGATGAATTGTGGAAGGACTTCAATTATCACCTCTATATACCTTATACATTCAGTATCCGCTTGACTGAACCTTCCTACGGACCGGCATTTGCCGATGAGACCACAGCTTTCCCGGGGGTCAAGGAAGTTCTGATGGAGTCCGAGCTGATGACCATGCTGGACAGCGTCAAGGGCTGGACCCGGCGGGCGGGCGTGATTATGTTCGTCATTCTGGCTCTGGCCGCCTCGGTTGTCATGGCCAATACCGTGAGGATCGCTGCGCTTTCCAGAAGCCGGGAGATCCACATCATGAAATATGTAGGATCAACCAAGGCCTTTATCCGGACGCCTTTTATTATTGAGGGGGTGATCATCGGACTGACGGGCGCTCTTGTCGCCAGCGTGACCTCCATCCTTGTCTATGGCAGGATCGCCGCCAGGCTCAATCCCGCTTCCGCTGTCTTCGATGAATCCCAGTTTATGCTCCTTCCGACCAGTCGGATGGCCACGACCGTCCTCCTGATCAATCTGGTCACAGGGATCGCGCTCACCATGCTGGTCAGTGCCATCTCAGTCCGCAAATACGCGAAAGTTTAAAGATTTCTGTCTCGTTAAGGCTTTGTGAAGAAAAAGTGTCAGGCCCTTTCGCGAAAAATGATTGTGATAAAATGTCCCTGACCGCTTTGGCGGAGACCGGATTATAAAGGAGCGCCCATGCATTTCCATCGTCTCACCACACGGAAGACGTTTCGCCTTTTTGCAGCCTTGCTGGCTCTTATTTTATTGATGTCACCCTTATGGGTTCAATCCCCGGGGGTATCCGCGGCCTCAGGGAGCAGCCAGGACAAACTGAAAGAAATACAAAAACAGCTCGATTCCGTCCGCTCCAGCCGAAAACAGCTGGCCGGCGAGAAGGACAAGCTGTCAGGTGACCTGGCCTATCTGGAGAAGCGGACCCAGGAACAGCGGGCCGTTTATGATTCGGCATTGGAGCAAAAAGAGGCTGCCCTGATGGTCCTGGAGATGAACCAGACAGCATCCATCCGGGCGCAGGAAGATTATGAGGCCAAGGTCGGGGAATACCAGGAACGGGTCGCTCAGATGTACGCCTGGAATCGCCAATCCATGATCAGCATGCTCCTGACCTCAGACAGTCTCCAGGGATTCTTTACCACTCTCCGTTTTATGAAACTGGTCACTGAAGCTGACGAACAGGCGTTGGTCGAACTCGAAGAGGCCTCCGCCCTTGCTGAACAGCTGGCCCATGACGCCGAGCTTCAGTACGAGGAGATGTGCGCGCTGGTGCGTGAGGCTGACGCCGCCATGAATGAGATCAGGCAGCAGGCATCCATGACCAGGGAACAGCTCAGCAAGGTATCGAGCTCACTTGAGATCTCGCGTCAGAAGGAAGCGCAGTTGAGCCGTGACGCCCAGGCGGCCCAGCAGAAACCAGCGACCCCATCCGCGCCGCCTGCCCAGACAGTCGCCGCACACGTGGGCACCGCCGGCTTCATCTGGCCTATCCCCGGCCAGCACGGGATCTCTTCCCATTTCGGTTACAGAGCCAAGTACGGCCGCTACCATTACGGGACAGACGTGATGGCGCCCAGAGGCACCAAGGTGGTTGCCGCTGCCAACGGTATCGTCACCTTCGCGAGTTCCGGTTGGAATGACGGCTACGGCACGGTGGTCATGATTGACCACGGCAACGGTTACCAGACCCGTTACGCTCACCTGAACGGGCTCAATTGCCGGATGGGTCAATCTGTCAGTGCCGGCCAAGTGATCGGCTATTCAGGCAATACGGGTAACTCAACGGGACCACACCTTCATTTTGAGATTCGAATGAACGGCACCCCGCACAATCCCATGAATTATTTCAAAAAGTCCGGATAGGGAAAACGGATCCGGGCGCATCAACGAAGACTGCCGTTCCATGCGGCAGTTTTTATTTGATGTAGTATCATAAAAAGCGCGCTTTAACTGGAATAAGGCCGCCGGAGGATAGCATGGATAATCGACAAGAACAGAGACCGGATCAGTATCTTCATAGTCAG
This sequence comes from Clostridiaceae bacterium, assembly GCA_012511735.1. Lineage (GTDB taxonomy): Bacteria > Bacillota > Clostridia > Saccharofermentanales > DTU023 > UBA4923. The sequence continues at coordinate 5,284 of JAAZFK010000157.1, forward strand.
ATGATCCAGGCCCCGCAAGAAAACCCGCAAACGGACAGGGCAAGCGAGCAGAAACCAAAACGAAAATTGTTCTGGCCTGTCTTTCTTGCCGTACTCCTGACTGCTTCATTGACCTTTATCGTGACGGCCGCGGCCGGCTATCTGTTTTATGGCGATGCCATCCGTGACAGCTCGGTGAATGGTCTTCCGTCGGATCCCGGTGAAACTGAATCACCGCCAGTGGAGACGACAAAGAATACTCTGACTTTCACGGATAAGGAGGGGGTTGAAGAGGCGCTGGACAAATTCTCTGCCATTTACAACTTACTCCAATCCAACTATTACCAGGAATTCAGCGACGCTGAGATGATTGAGAAGATGACCCTGGGGCTGGTTGAGCAGATGGGCAGCCCTTATACCTTCTATCTGACACCTGAATACCACGAGTCGGTTGAAGATTCCATGAAAGGCGAATACGTCGGCATTGGCGCCATCGTCATGCGGGATCGCGACGGCTCATATGTGGTCAATGACATTATCCCTGACAGCCCGGCTGAGGGGGCCGGCCTCTATGTCGGTGATCGTTTCCTGCAAGTGGACGACAAGGACGCGTCGGACTTTGAGGATGTGGGCCAGCTGGCGGCCTTCGTCCGCGGCGAAGAGGATACCCAGGTGACGCTGGTCATCTATCGTCCCGTTGAAGATCGGGAGCTGACGCTGACCATTACCAGGCGGGGGATCACCAACGTATCGGTCCGTCACCGGATGCTGGATGAAACGGTCGGCTATATCCACCTGACCGAATTCTCCGATCACGCAGCTGAGAATTTTGAGAATGCCGTCCTCGACCTGATGCGGCAGGGCGCGCTCGACCTGGTGATTGATCTTCGGAACAATGGAGGCGGCTACGCGCATGAGTGCGTCAACATGCTGGATGTTCTCCTGCCCGCGGGAACGGTTGCCAGTATCGAAGGCCGGGAAGACGGAGAGAGCTACAAGGATGAGTGGAAAACGACCACGGCCGCTTTGGTGCCCGATGAGATGCGCTATGTAATTCTGCTCAATCAGTATTCGGCGAGCGCCAGCGAGCTGTTTGCCGGCGCCATGCGCGATATGGGCAAGGCAGTCATCGTCGGTGAGCAGTCCTTCGGCAAGGGGGTTGGTACCATGATGTGGCAGCTGAGTGACCGTTCAGCTGTTCAGATCACCGGTTTCGAATATTTCCTGCCCAAGGGGGAATCTGTTGAAGGGGTCGGTCTGATGCCGGATTACCCGGTCGAACTCGCGCCGGAGGTTGAAATCAAGGCGCCCAACCAACGGACTCTGGAAGAGGATACCCAGCTGCAAAAAGCGTTGGAGCTGCTCAAGCGGCAGGAAGACTGACCCGCCTGCGGCGTAAGGCTTTGAATCGAAGCCGTTACGGCTGAAAAAAGCGTTTGCATTATCATTTTTCATCATGTATACTTCTCCTTGCGCCTTTTTGCGTACCTTGGGTGCGCGAATGAAAGCAGTGAAGATGGAGATTGCTGCCTGGTTTACTGCAACCGGGAAGGGAACTTCATCTGAGAAGTCCGGCCTCGATGCCGGGCGCGAAATCCACTGGCAGTAGGGCCCCAGCGTTTGAGCGTGAAGCCGTGCGTCTGGGCTTTCCATTGGCAGAAAGAGATACGCCCGAATCAATAGTGATTTCGAAAGCAGTAACCGGGAGGAAGGTTAAAAATGGCTGTAAACCAAAAAATCAGAATTAGACTTAAAGCGTTTGACGCCCGTATTCTGGACGACAGCGCGAGGCGGATTGTCAGTACGGCGGAGCGCACCGGCGCCAGCGTCTCGGGACCGATCCCGCTGCCGACTGAGAAGGAAATTATTACGATTCTCCGTTCGCCTCACAAGCACAAGGACGCGCGTGAGCAGTTTGAGATCAGGACGCACAAGCGGCTGATCGACATCCTGGCTCCTACATCCAAGACAGTCGAGTCCCTGATGAGGCTTGAAATGCCCGCAGGGGTCAACATTGAGATAAAACTGTAACCCAGGGAAGGGTCAATGTTTGCGCTGGCAAACCAATAACTCAGGAGGTTATGACATGGCAAAGTTCATGCTCGGCAGAAAGGCCGGGATGACACAGATTTTTGACGATCAGGGGCTTGCGATTCCCGTTACCGTCATCGCCTGCGGCCCTCTCACCGTGATTCAAAACAAGGCGGAGGAGAAGGAAGGCTACGGGGCGGTCCGTGTTGGTTATGAAGAAACCAAAAAGGGCAACAAACCCCACAAGGGTCAGTTCGAAAAGATCGGAGTCAAGCCCATGAGGGTCATCCGTGAGTTTCGCACTGATGAAGCTTATGAGCCAGGCCAGATGATCGCGGTTGATCAGATGTTTGAGGTAGGTGATGCGGTTGACGTTACCGGAACCTCCAAGGGGAAGGGATACCAGGGCGCCATCAGGCGGCACGGCATGCGCCGCGGACCGTCAGCCCATGGTTCGAAATATCACCGTAAAGCCGGCGCCATGAGCGCGGCTGCCACACCGGGCAAGGTGCGTAAGGGCAGGAAGCTGCCTGGCCAGCTCGGTTACAAAAGGGTGACCGTGCAGAACCTGGACGTCGTACAGGTGGACGGTGAACGACACTTTCTGGTCGTCAAGGGCGCGGTTCCCGGACCTAAAGGCGGTTTGCTGGAGATCAAGACGACCGTCAAGTCCAAGAAGTAGGAGGGCCTTATGCAACTTGATGTTTATAACATGGAAGGCGACGTCGTCGGAACCATTGATCTGTCGGATGAGATATTCGCGATCGAACCCAACGAGGACGCTGTATACCGTGTCATGCTCGCGCAACAGGC
>JAAZFK010000158.1 GCA_012511735.1 Clostridiaceae bacterium
GTGGGAGGTCCCCCGCCCAAATAATGGACGGGGTCCTACCCGATTGGATGAATGGTCACATCAATAAAAGTGATTAGTGACAGACTCTCTTGTCCAACTACAGTTCAATCGTGAATGTTCTTTGTGTTAATATATTATTTATACATACTATTGGCAAATCAATGCAGATGATTTAGGCAAAATGTTTAAATGTTGTTGTCACATTACGGGAGAGATTATCCAGCAAAAGGAGAGATGACGTATGATGAAAAAAGTATTAATTCTATTGTTGGTAGCTATCGTTGGCTTATCCGTCGCATGTTCGCAGGCGGCGTCTCAGAACGATACGAATGGTGGTTCTTCTGGATCTGAAAATCAGGAATCAATGAATGAGACAGCTGAAATATTCCAAACCACGGATTCTGAGACAGAAACAGCAACAACCAGCCCACCTACCACAACTACTACTACCACAACTACCACTACCACTACTACCACTACGTCAGATTTTTGGAGTCGAAAAAATCCAAATCCCATGGGCGAAATGCGAGGTCTTATTGCGACGTTTTATGATGATTCAGAGCTTGAATTTACAATTTTACTTGATAATCCGGTTAGGGGCGATGAGGCAAGACAACTTGCTAAAAGCTGGAATAGATTCAATGAAGTTGACGACGATGAGGAATTTTTGATTGTTGACGCCACACTCGAATTGAAAAAATGGTATAGCCCCGATGACGATGCATTTATAATGTCCGATTGGGATTATGATTACTTCAGAAGTGACTACAGTAAATATAGAGCGAAAAACTCGTTTGTTGTCGAAGGGGAGTTTTTTGTTGAGGCATATGAAGGAGCTGTAGTAAGTGGAAAATTGGGATTCGTAATACCTAAGGATGATGAAGGATACATTGTATTGTACGATAAATATTGGTGGAAGCTTACGCGGTAACCACATAGCCCGTATTCATCTTCATCAAAAAAGCCTTGGGCCGTGAGGACCAAGGCTTTTTTAATGGCGCGCCCGCCAGAATTTGAATCCGGAACCTTCTGATCCGTAGTCAGACGCTCTATCCAGTTGAGCTACGGGCGCGTGACAGCTTAACTATAGTATCGCCCCGGGCGGGGCTTGTCAAGGTTCGGGAGGGCAGGGGAATCAATCAAAAATAAGGGTGAGACGGGCGATGTAGTCTGACTCCAGCTGGACCGCCAAAGTCCTGGACACAGCCGCCTGAGTGTCTTGAATCAGGTAGCCGTTCTCCCTGGCGAAGGGGTAGCGCAAGTAGAGTTCGTGGACCGAGTTGCCGGGTCTGAGTCCCGACCCTGTTTCAAAGCGGCTGTAGGAGACATGGATCTGGCGGATCATGCCATCGAAGCTTAAAGAATCGGGATCACAGCTTCCCAAAGCTTCAACCTCCAGACCCGGCCAGGTCACCCGGAAGATGGTGTCTCCCTTCTCGTCCTCTCCTGTGATGTCCAGGCTGAGGGGGATGCCCAGGAGTTTGATGGAGGAGGAGGAAAGAATCCGCACGCCGCTCTCTCCCGCTTCAAAGAGAACCTGTTCCCTGAAGAAGAGGACACTGTCCGCCTGATCCAGAATTTGTGGTATTTTCTCATCTGCCCGATAGCTGCCGCCGGTCTCCGTAAAGACAACGGTCCGGCTTCTTTGATTACCGGTATCCCCTGTCAGGAGCAATTCCTCGAAAACGGCCCGGCCCGGCATCATCTCAACGCAGCGGTAGCCTCCCCGGCCCGAGACGACGTTGGTGCTGTAGTAAGCCAGCAAATCCTTGACCCGGCGCTCGATGGCGTAGTCCTGCGCATCCGTGCGTACATCAAGATTATGTCGTAAGAGCGAGGACAGGGCGGGTCCCGATCCGGTCGACAGGGCGTCGAGATAGAGGACGACGTAATCGTAAAGTGAGGCCTGCCTTTGCAGCCAGGATTTTGAGAAATAAGGGATCCCGGATTCATCCAGGGTGACGGGGACGGCAAACTTGATTTCACGCAGATCCGAAGTGCGGGCCTTGATCCACCAAAAGGCGGCCTGTGACGGCTTGGGCGTGAGCTGTTTCTCCGACTTGGACGCGTGGACCCGCATCGTTTCACTTTCCTCGTCTGTCGCCCGATAAAAGGAGGAGATGGTGCCCGGCAGGCAGTCATTGAGAAAACCGGCATAGCGCAAAAAATCCGACTGACTGATCTCCGATCGCTGGGCGGAAGGAATCGATTCCCAGATTTTATCCCGTTGATCCGGATTGCTGATGGCCAATGTGATGATCCGTACCCACTCGTCCTCGCGAAAATATTTTTCATTCTGCGGACGAAGAATAAAGGGAGGGCCGTTGTCTGTCCCGATCCCGTCTTCTGCCGGGGGGACCAAGGCACAGGCGGAAAGAAGAAAGAGCGCCGCAAGAGCCAGCCCCATGATCAATCGCTTAGGACCTCTTTTGATCATTATTATTTCCGGTCTCATCCGGCTCATTTCTTTCCCTCTTGAGCCTCTGTCCTGCTCTCTTTTCCGGCCTGCCGCCGAACAGCTGCCTCAAAGACAATGATACCGCAGGCGACGGCCGCGTTCAGTGAATTGATCCGGCCCCGAAGGGGAATGGAAAGGAGAAAATCGCAATGTTCAGCGATTTTTTTCGACATGCCCTGACCTTCACTGCCGATGACCAGGGCAATCTTGCCTTCATAGTCAGCTTCTTTGAAGTGGCTGCCTGAGTCGGCTGCGGTGCCGAAAATCCAGAAACCCTCTTCCTTCAACATCAGGATGGTCTGGGTCAGGTTGTTGACCCGGCAGAGGGGAACATACTCAACCGCGCCCGCGGAGGCCTTGGCGACGGCCGCGTTCAGGGCTACGGACCGGCGTTTGGGGATGACCACGGCGTCAAGGCCGGCGCCATCCGCGATCCGGAGGATTGACCCCAGGTTGTTGGCATCCTGGATGTGATCCAGCAAGAGAAGGAAGGGCGGACGGCCCTCCCGGTCACAGGTTCGGAGAATCTCATTGAGGTCGGCGTAATCGTAAGGTGCTACCTGGGCGATGATGCCCTGATGGGCCCGTGTCTGAGCCAGCCCGTCCAGAGTGGCGCGGCTGACCTGGTCGACAAC
>JAAZFK010000159.1 GCA_012511735.1 Clostridiaceae bacterium
GAAAGTTCTTCCGCCACCCGTTACGGCAGTTACCATATTGCCGGCGTGAACGATTTAACCTCAGAGACGTATGAAACAGCTCATGGCGGGTACGATCCTGTCTACGCCAACCAGGATGCCGACCGGGTGGTACCGGTCGATGCCCTGCGTCAGTTGGAAAAAGAGGGTAAAATCGGCAAACTGCACGACTGGTTCTATTCGACCGTCGGCAACGGCACGTCGGTCGCAAGTTCCAGGCGTTTTGCCATGGAGATCACGGAGAAGTTACTGGCTCAGGGGGTGGATGCGGTCATCCTGACCTCGACCTGAGGCACCTGTACGCGTTGCGGTGCAACCATGGTCAAGGAAATTGAACGCGCGGGCATCCCGGTTGTCCACCTGTGCACAGTCACCCCCATCTCCATGACGGTCGGAGCCAACCGGATTGTTCCTACCGTTGCCATTCCCTATCCTCTCGGCAAACCCGATCTTGAGCCCAAGGAAGAGTTCCAGCTAAGAAAGAAGCTGGTCGAAAAGGCGCTGGACGCGCTGACCCAGGAAGTCGGGGAGCAGACACTTTTCGACTGAACCCGGCATCAAGGGAGGAAAAAATGGAAAAAATCTACGATCTCATCATCATCGGCGCTGGCCCCGCGGGGCTTACCGCCGGTCTTTACGCCGGCAGAGCCAGACTGGACACCCTTCTGATTGAGAGAGGTGTCGACGGCGGTCAGATTGCCATCACTGACGAAATTGAAAATTATCCCGGAGGCATGTCAGGCCCCGAAAAGACAGAAAGCGGTGCTGAGCTTGTCGCCCGTATGACAGCCCAGTGTGCCCAGTTCGGCGTCGAGCGTCTTTCGGCCAATGTCACCAAAGTGGAACTCGATAGCGCCATCAAGCGCGTCCACACGCGCGACGGCCTTTACCAGGCCAAAGGAGTTATCATCGCGACCGGTGCCCACCCCAGGCCCATCGGCTGTCCGGGCGAAACTGAATTCACCGGTCGCGGTGTCTCCTACTGCGCTACCTGCGACGGGGCCTTTTTTGAAGGCTTGGAGGTTTTTGTGATTGGTGGCGGCGATACAGCAGTCGAAGAGGCCATCTACCTGACCAAGTTTGCCAGGAAGGTGACCATCGTGCATCGGAGGGATGAACTGAGAGCAGTCAAGTCCATCCGCGAGCGCGCTTTCGCCAACGACAAGATTGATTTTATGTGGAATTCCGTGGTCACGGAATTCCACGGACCTGAAGGTGTCCTGTCGGCCATGACTGTCAAGGACACCCAAACCGGCGAGGAGCGCAGGGTCGAAGCGGACCCTGAAGACGGAATGTTCGGTGTCTTCGTCTTCATCGGCTTCCTGCCCAACGCCGAGCTCTTTGAAGGCCTGATCGACATGGCGCCACATCACTACATCCTGACTGACGAGGCCATGAGAACCAACCTGCCGGGCGTCTACGCAGCCGGCGATATCCGCAAAAAACCACTCCGCCAGGTGGTCACGGCCTGTTCTGACGGTGCCGTCGCCGCCAACC
>JAAZFK010000160.1 GCA_012511735.1 Clostridiaceae bacterium
GCGTTCGCTGAGAGTCTCAGCGACCATTGGGTTGTTTGTAAGGATAAGGCAAGCGTCTTTAAGTTTTATCTTCTCAGGTTCACTTTCTGTGGCTCCGCCCATAGTCACCTGATCCAATCTAAGCGATCTGCCTGCCAAGCACAAGATGTCAAAATGACGAATCGGGCATTAATAGGAAATAGATATGGGTGAAAAGGTCAATAACAATAGATAAAAGGAGAAATCCCGCGTTTCGATGAGAAACTGCGGGATTCGATATTTCGCTGACTTCGACCTGGCAAGGTCGACTCAAAATGAAAACCGTATCATTCGATACATTTATATCGATATGAAGTTATCGAAGCTCGGCATTCAGCACAAATTTAAGTTTCTTCAAGAGCCTTTCGCGCAGCTGGTCGATCTCCTCAGAGGTCAGAGTCTTCTCGTCCGAGCCCAGCCAGAACCGGAACATGACCGATTTTTTACCCGGAGCAACCTGACTGCCCCTGTATTCTTCAACGAACTCAAGCCGGCGCACCTGGCTGGAGACGGCCTCTTCAATTTTGCTCCATGAGACTGCCTCATCCACCACAATCGATAAGTCCTGTTCAACCAGGGGGAAGTGGGGGACCGGCACAAAGCGGTTGTCGCGGCTGGGCAGCGGGATCAGTTGTTCGATCTCGATTTCGGCGACGGCCACCCGGTTCTGTCGAAGTCCCAGATCCGATGCCGTTTCAGGCGAGATCAGACCCATCCGGCCGACAGTTTCCTGATCCTTGTTCTTAAGCAGCAGCCAGGCCTGTTTGTCCGCCCAGGCGGGCTTGTCACCTGTCTGATCGAAGGTCCAGTCGCCCACCCGTCCCATGCGGGGCAGCGCGGCCAGGATACCCTTTAAGGTCCGGAAGACCTGTTCACTCTCGGGGCCTGTCAGCGCGAGTGCCAGTAGTCTTCGCTGTCGGGGTAGCGCTTCGCCGCCAGCCTCTTCTTTCGTATCCGTCCTGGTGAAGACCTGAGCCAATTCAAAGAGTCCGAACTCGTCGTAGTAACGGGTATTGTGGGACACCGCTTCCAGCAGGCCGGGGATCAGGGATCCGCGAAGGCAGGCATGGTCGGGTGAGGGCGGCGTGGCCAGCCTCAGCAAGCGGTCGGGATCGCCTCCCGCGGCCTGGATGTATTTGTCCGCGATCCAGGGATAAGTGAAGATCTCCTGGAGGCCGGCGGCAAGCGCCAGGTATTCCCTGATGGCCCGCTCGCTTTCAAAGTCGAGCTGTCGGACAGGTTTTTCCAACTTGATGCTGGGCGGTACAAACTCGAACTGGTCGTAGCCGATCATGCGGCAGACTTCTTCCAGGATATCATCTTTGATGCTGACATCACCGGTGGCCCGCCAAACCGGTACCTCCACCGTCAGCTTGTCCTGGCCGTCAAAGCGGGTCTCAAAACCGAGCGGTGCCAGAGTGTGGATGATCTGGTCGGCGTCAAGGGCTCGGCCCGCCCGCACCTTCAAAAAGTCAAGCGACACTTCAAGGCTGATCGGCCGGGTTTCTTGCGCGCGCTGATGACCTGCCGCCACAATCCTGGCCTGGGGCTGCAGGTCTGCCATCAGGGAAACCATGAGACCGAGCGCCTGGTCACAGCGGGGGGTATCGATGGCCTTCTCAAACCGGGAAGAGGCCTCCGTCCGGAGCTGGTGGCGGGCCGCAGTCTTCCTGATCCCGATGGCCTCGAAGTTGGCCACTTCCAGAACCATGGCAGAGGTTGAGGGCAGGATGGAGTCGCGGGCGCCTCCCATAACTCCTGCCAAACCGATGGGCTTGTCCTTGCCGTCACAGATAAGTAAATCGGATGGAGCCAGCTGGAGCTGGTGGCCATCCAGGAGTTCCAGGGTTTCATCTTGGAGTGCCAGGCGCACCCGGATGCCTTCCTCGACATGGTCGCGGTCAAAGGCATGCGTGGGCTGACCGGTTGCCAGCATGACATAGTTGGTGACATCGACCGGCAGGTTGATGGGCCGCATGCCCACCGACCAGATCAGACGCTGCATCCAGAAAGGTGAGGGTGTCGTTTCGATGCCGTCAAAGACGACCGCGTCGTAGCGCCGGCAGCGGTCGGTGTCAGCGATCCTGACGGGGTAGGAATCGAGGCCTTCCGGCAGTTGAAAGGGGGGCAGGGGCGCCAGGGTACCTCCATAGATGGCCGCAAGTTCCCGGGCGATCCCATAGTGCCCCCAGAGATCGGGGCGATTGGTCAAGGATTTGTTGTCGATCTCGATGATCAGGTCGTCGAGGCCCAGCAGATCCGCCAGAGCCTGTCCGGCTTGTGCTTGGGGAAAGAGGGTCGAGAGATCCACGATGATCCGGTCATCTTCCGCGGGCAACAGCTCTTCCAAGTTGATCTCCTGCGAACTGCAGATCATCCCTTCGCTCAGTTCGCCCCGAAGCTTGGTGGCCTTGAGCTCCACCGGCTCACCCTGGCCATGCCAGCGTACAAAACTGCCGGGAGGAGCGACCGCCACCCGCTCATCTTCGTAGAGATTGGTGCCGCCGCAGACGATCTGGTAGAGGCGGTCCCTGCCGATATCCACCATGCAGATCCGCAGCAGGTCGGCCCTGGGATGAGGTCGGACTGAGTCGATCCGGCCAACCAGGATCCCCTGAACCAGGTCGGCGGTCCTGGTGACGGACTCTACCTCCACGGTCCTCATGGTCAGGTCGTAGGCCAGATCCTCGGGGGAGAGGTTTGGCGGCAGGTCGGTGTATTGTCTGATCCAATTCAATGAAACTCGCATGGCTGGTCCCCTCCTACTTGAACTGA
>JAAZFK010000161.1 GCA_012511735.1 Clostridiaceae bacterium
ACGCGATCGGGACCTATTTGAAAGAAAACAAAGAAGGGAAACCCTGAGCAGGACTGTGAGGGAAGAGAAATAAGATGAGTGAATCAATTGGGGGATGGAAGCGGAGCTGCCTGTGCGGTGAAGTGACTGAGGGGATGATCGGCCAGGAACTGACCCTGATGGGTTGGTGCCACAAACAGCGGGACCTGGGCGGGCTGACCTTCATCACGCTTCGTGATATCGCGGGCGAGGTTCAGATCGTCGCGGATCATGATTCACCCGATGAGGCCCGCAAGAAGGCCACAGCTGCTCGAGGGGAGTATGTCCTGGCCGCAAGGGGGACGCTGCGCAAGAGGAGCGCCGTCAATCCTGACATGAAGACAGGAACGGTGGAGCTTCATGTAAATGAGCTCAGGATCCTGTCGGAATCGGAAACCCCGCCTTTTTATATTGAAGAATCCACGGATGTCAACGAATCGCTGAGATTGAAATATCGTTATCTGGATCTTCGCAGACCCGACATGCAAAGGAAAATGCTGGCCCGCCACCGGATCACCAAAATCACGCGCGACTTTTTCGACCGTGAAGGCTTCATCGATGTTGAAACCCCCATCCTGATCAAGAGCACGCCGGAGGGCGCCCGGGATTACCTGGTTCCTCCGCGTGTTTTTCCGGGTCGTTTCTTTGCCCTGCCTCAATCTCCCCAGCTTTACAAGCAGTTGCTCATGCTGGCGGGATACAACAAGTATATGCAGATCGCCCGCTGTTTCCGGGATGAAGACTTGCGGGCGGACAGACAGCCCGAATTCACCCAGATCGATATCGAGATGGCCTTCGTCGACGAAGAGGATGTACTTGAGATCAACGAACGTTACCTGGCCACCCTAATGCGGGAATTTTTGGATATCGAAATCAGTCTGCCAATCAGGCGCCTGACCTGGAGAGAGGCCATGGCCCGGTTTGGGACGGACAAACCCGATCTCAGGTTCGGCATGGAGATCGCCGATCTCGGAGAAGCGGCTGACAAAACAGACTTTCGGGTCTTTAAAGATGTGCTCGCGCAAGGTGGACTTGTAGCCGGATTGACGGTTCCGCAAGGCAACTCCATGTCCCGTCGCGAGTTGGATGATCTGGCGGCTTTCGTCAAAAGAGAAACCAAGGCCAAGGGCCTTGTCTGGTTGTCATTGGCCGAAGATGGGAGCAGCCGCGGCTCAGCCGCCAAATTCTGTCAGGCGGATTTTGTCGGAGACGCCTTGGCACTTGCCGGAGGAGACGGGGAGTCTCAGCTTCTCATCGTTGCTGATGCCGACCGCGAGACCGCGCTTGAAGCCCTGGGCGAACTTCGTTTGGAAGTTGCCCGTCGCCGTGGTCTAATCCCTGAGGGACAATTCGAATTCTGTTGGGTGACTGAGTTTCCCCTCCTGGAACGGTCGGCGGAAACGGGGCGTTATGTGGCCAAACATCACCCTTTCACTTCACCGATGGAAGAAGATCTGGACTTGTTGGATACGGATCCCGGACAGGCCAGGGCACGTGCCTACGACATGGTCTTGAATGGAACGGAACTTGGCGGCGGGAGCATCAGAATCCACCGGCAGGATCTGCAAAGGAAGCTCTTTTCCATTCTTGGTTTTACGGAGGAGGAAGCGCAGGAACAGTTTGGCTTCCTCTTGTCTGCCTTCAAGTACGGGGTGCCGCCTCACGGAGGTCTGGCCTATGGGCTTGACCGGATCGTCATGCTCTTGACCGGCGAGGACAGTATCCGCGAAGTGATCGCCTTCCCCAAGGTGCAGACGTCCGCTTCTTTGATGACAGGTGCCCCCTACTTTGTCGCCCCTAAACAGCTCGATGAGTTGGGGCTGACCATTACGGCCGGTCAGGAAACCGACCCCACGGACGGCAAGGAGACGTAAATGACCCTGTCCCGGGATCAGCTGCTGGAACAGACAGGCGGCCTCAAGGCCGATGAGTCGCAAAGCCTGGAGTCCTATTTTGAGGGTCTTGGGCT
>JAAZFK010000162.1 GCA_012511735.1 Clostridiaceae bacterium
ATGATCCGGGCGCTTTCCAGGGGCGGCAGCCGGTCATGGGGGTTGTCCCCCATCTGATTCTCTGTAAACATCAGCGGCGCCTCCAATTTGCCCACATCGTGGAAATAGGCGCCGACACGGGCGATCATGGCGTTGGCGCCGATGGCTTCAGCAGCCTTGTCAGCCAGGTTGGCCACCATCATGCTGTGCTGGGAGGTTCCGGGCGCCTCCACGAAGAGGCGTTTCATCAAGGGATGCCCCGGCTGGGACAGCTCAATCAGCTTGAGCGGGGATACCGTATTGAAGATCAACTCGAAGAGAGGCATGAAGCCGATGCCGATAATGACGGACAGTGCGCCTGAAATGGTCGCCTGCAAAGCGTTGGTGCTGATCAGGGACCAGGAATCTTTTTGCAGCAGGCCGACCGTCACGATGGTCACCGCGTTGACGAAGGAGGTGGCCAGGATGATCCGGGCGTAATTGTCATGCCGGCCGGTTCCCTTGGTCAGGAGGGCGGCCACGGTGCTTCCCAGGATGGCGACAATGGGGAAAAGAGGGCTGAAGCCGGTCATGGGCATGACCAGGATGGTCAGCATGGCGCTGAGGAAGATGGAGGCCCGCAGACCGAAGTAGGCGGTCACGACCACCGCGGAAAAGTAGACCGGCGGCGCCAGGGGGTAATCGCGCGCCAGATAGGCGGACATCAGAAGCGGGATCAGCAGGGCCAGCACCATAGCCAGCACGTCCCTGGGCGTGGACAGGAAGTGATCTCCCGTATAGCGGGAGAAGAAAATCAGGGCAATCAAGCCGACCAGCAGGACCAGGGCCAGGACGGACAGCAGCCTCAGCCAGTCGATCCGCGAGCCGATGGTCAGGTTGAGCCGGTCCAGGGTGGCCTTCATCTCGGGCGTGACCACATCACCCTGGCTGATAATCCGGGCGCCCCGGTTGATCATGACCGGGTTGTTGATGACCCGCTCATAAGCCGCGCTCTTGGCCTTCTCCGTGGCCTCTTCATTGAACTCCACGTTGGGCCGCAACATCAGGGTCATCAATCTGCCGACCAGGTTGGCGTCATCCGCGTAGAATTCCATGGTCTCTGACAGCCGGTCCACGCTCTCTTCAATGGCAGCCGCCAGCCGTCCCGAATCCAGTGTCTTGGCAACAGCGGCGTTGGACTCCGCGAAGAGGATGGCGGCCAGGCTTTGAAACCTGTCTTCATCCATCCGGATCAACTGATCCGCGTCACCGGAGGGAAGGACGACACCGATGGACTGATCCACGTTGGAGATCAGCGACGACACAGTCAGCTCGATCTCTTTGTTGTCGGGGCGTCTCTGGCGGGTTTCTTCCGTCTCCCGCGGTTCCTCCCCCTCCTGGCCCTCCTCATTGATCGGCGGATAGACCTCAACGATCGGCTCCCTGTACAGATCTTCTCTTTTTTCCTGAACCAGGTTGATCAGACTCCGGACACTCTCGCGCGATTCTTCGCTCCGTTCCTGGGAACGGAGCATGATGTTGGGGACGTTCGACATCTCTTCCAGTGCCCGTCTGACGGTCTCCGCCTCGTCCGCGATATCGCGGGGGGCTGAGATATCGTAAGGGCTGATGTCGCCGATTTGAAGATCGTACTGGCGTGGGGTGGAGCCGTAATAAACGGCCACCATGATGACGGCCAGGGCCAGGAAGACAAAGAGGGCATTGATGGCAAGACGCACTTTCCGTCGATCATCTCTCATGGCCTTACCTCCGATCCGTCCTTGATTTGCGCTGCTGATCCAATTCCTTGTCGTAAGCGCGGATAATGCGCTGGACCAGGGGATTGCGGACCACGTCCTGCTGGGTCAGCCGGACGCTCCGGATGCCCTCCAGTGAGCCGAGCAAGGCCGCTGCCTCCGCCAGACCACTCTTCCTGCGCACCGGCAGGTCAATCTGGGTGATGTCACCCGTGACAACCGCCTTGGCGTTGTAACCGATGCGGGTCAGGAACATCTTCATTTGTTCGCGGGTGGTATTTTGGGCCTCGTCCAGGATAATAAAGGCGTCATCCAGGGTACGCCCCCGCATGTAGGCCAGTGGCGAGATCTCGATCTCCCCTCTTTCCAGATGGCGTTGGTAGGTGTCGAAGCCCATCAGGTCATTCAGGGAATCATAAAGCGGTCTCATATAGGGATCCACCTTGCTTTGGAGATCCCCCGGCAGGAAGCCCAGGTTCTCCCCGGCCTCGATGGCCGGCCGCGTCAGGATGATCCTGGACACCTGGTGCGCCCGAAATGCCTTGACGGCCATGGCGACCGCCAGATAGGTCTTGCCGGTTCCGGCCGGCCCGATGGAGAAGGTCAGTTCATGCTTTTGAATGGCATCCACGTAGAGCTGCTGGCCCTTGGTCTTGGACAGGATCGGCCGTCCCTTGGCGTTGACGCAGATCAGATCCGGCGCGAACGCCTCCGCCTCCGCCCAGGTTCCCTGGCCTGCCGCGTCAATCAGGTAACGGATCAGCTGCTCGGTGACAGGAGTCGCCCCCGACCGGTGCAGTTCGTACAGGCGATTCATGATCCGGCCGCTTGTTTCCACCTTGGACTTGTCAGGACCCCGGATGACCAGACCATCCGCGGTCGAGTCACAGACCACTCCGAAGGCCTCACCGAACAGGGAGGCATGCCCATTGCAGGAACCGAGCAGTGCGAAGCCTTCTTCGGGGCTGTCCAGTTCAATTCGCTTCTCAAAGATTGGTTGGTTGTTTGTCATATCACCTCATTATAACCTGCAGGTTCAAGCTTTAATCTCAATCCGCCGGAGTCAGAAGTTCAGTCTGATAGGCAATCCGGTCCTCACGCAGAGCGGGAATCAAAACGCTGTCATCCTTCCTCACCGTGATGTTCACTGACTGGTCACCCAGCTGCTTTTTGATGCTGTCCGCGACCGAGAGCAGGTAGGGCACGACGTAGGAATCAATCTTGGCCGGGTCGACAATGGCCTTGATCTCAAAGGTTGAATGCCGGGCGAAACCCACGCCGTTGATCAGGATCAGATCCTGGCTGGTTCTGATCTCGGTCGTGGCCACTTTTCTTTCGTCGTTGATGGACATGGCCTGGGCGCCCAGCGCCGACAGTTCATTGACCAGCTGCCTGATGACGGCATCCTGCATCAGGTAGCCCTCTGTCGGGGTCAGCGTGATGATCACGCCGGCATTTCTGGCGGCCCTCAGGCCCGCGAAAACGGCGTATTGCTCTTTTTCATCCACGATATGCAGGTAACTCTCCCCGCTCCCGCCCGCCAGCTCGGCTTCCAGCTCCCGCAGATATTCATAGAGACGGGCATTGCGGTTGTTGAGGTCTTCATTCTTTTTCTGGTAGTCAATGATGGAGTTCTGCAGTTCCTGCAAACTTGCGCCTCCCAGGTTGGAGGTGTTGAGATTCTTCATCAGGAGCGCGATCAGGACACCGACCAGAATGCAGATGATCAGAATGGAAATAGATTGATGCCATTTTTTTGTCATTGTCTTACCTCACAGTCCGTCGTCAGGGTGTCCGCAGCAAATCAATGTAGGGCAGGTAATCCTGGGTCCTGGAAAAGGAGGGCAGCCGCATCTGATGCTCCCGCAGGATGGCCAGGCGGACCCCGATCTTGTCCTGGGTCAGGTAAAGCAGGTAGGAATCTGTCTCAAGCGCGTTCTTCATTTCTTCTTCCGGCCCGATGGCTTCGATCAGATAGGGGGGCATCTGTCTGATCCCGTAGCACAAAATCGTCGGCCCCACGCAGCTGACCTCGGAAATAGCTGTCAGTCGGACACCGTTGAAGGAGATGGCTCTGGCCCCCGCGGACCAAAGAAGGTTGAGTACGTAATTGATGGTGCTGTCATGGATCACCGACTCGATGGGGTCGGTCAGGGGGTCGTAGTCCAGCCTGTCATCCAGGCTGATCCGGATCCCTGATCCTTCGACATCAGTCATGCCCGAGAGCAGGGCGAACTGCCTCATTTCGGCCAGGACCGCGCTGGCGTCGTCAAAATCCTCAAGCCTGCTCAGCAGACTTTTTTTGCGGGCTTCAAGTTCATCGTTTTGCGCCAGCAAGACCTGATGCCTGTCTTCTTCCTGGGCAAGGACCGTTCTGGCTTCGCGGATCGCCGCAAGCTCCGCGTCATCCGTCTCCTCCCCCTCCACCAGCTGGCGGACGAGAAAGCCGCCGGCCAAACCGACCAGCAGGGCCAGGATGGAGGCGATCAGCCGAAGTCTCCGCTTAGCCTCCATGAGGATCCTCCCGGTCAAGATAGGGGCGGAAACGGTCAGGC
>JAAZFK010000163.1 GCA_012511735.1 Clostridiaceae bacterium
AGGAAAACAGGCCGTTCCGACCGGATCATGGGCAGCCTTTCCGACACCATATAGAAGGCATTGATGATGTTGGAATAACCGTTAATGATCAGGATCAGGCCCCCTGTTGTCGTCAGGCCTGCCCGAACGGCAAACATGGCAGCGACAAGCAGTCCGCCGACCATGATGCCAAAGAGGGTGTTGTTCCTGACGTTGACGATTGTTTCGGCCTTATCGAGTTCAAAGCGTTTTTCCTGGACGTCCGCGCTTTTCCGGTCAAAGTCCTCTGTGATTTTCCCCTCAAGATTGTTGTTGCGAATGATGCGGAAGGCGGACAGGACCTCCCTCAGGTAGATGGTGTATTGTCTCAGGAAGTCAGATCGCTCACCCTCATGCTTTTCAAGCCCCCGCCCCGAGCGGAGCGCTACAAGGGCGGCAAGGGCACCCGGGATCAGGGCGGTGACCGCGACGACCCAGTGCACATCAAGAAGGATGATGACGCCTCCCAAGGCGCCAAACCCACGTCTGAGGATCTCGTGCAGCGAGATGAAGTAACGCTGTTCGATCGAGTTCATGTCGTTGGTGATGTTGGAAAGATAAAGGGCCAGGTGTTCGCTTTGGAACTCGCTGATGTTCTTTGCGAAGACCCGGTCGATGTAGCGCCCTTTCAGGGTTTGGTTGACGAAACGAATGTAACGTCCCCGCATCCAGGCGGACAGCAGGTCGACCGGGATGAAACAGACGACACCCACCAGCATGGGTAGAAGAATGTCTTTGAACCTGCCGGTATCACCCGCCAGGGCGGCATCCAGGCTTGCCTTGATCAGGAGCATGAGCAGGACATTGAGTGCCGTCGACAGGAGCAGGGGGAAGATTGTGGGGACCAGCTTCCAGTTGGTTTGTCGGATGGTCTGCCTCAGTTGGGGAGGGAGCGGTGGACGGATTGGTTTTTCCTTGTCTTTTTTCCTGAACATCAACCCGTCTCCTTGAAATAATCGTCGGGTCTCCAAACAGAGACGACCCCGCTGTCGATTTCCAGGACCTTATCGTAGCCTTCGGTCACACCTTCATAGTAGCGGTGCGAGATGGAGATGACCGTCGCGTCAAGCGAGAGCAGCGTCGCCTCTATGTGACGGCCCAGGGTTTCGTCCAGGTTGGAGGTGGCTTCGTCCGCCAGGAGGATCACGGCCCGTTTCAAGAGGGCGCGGGCGATGGAAACGCGCTGACGCTCTCCGCCTGACAGGTTTTTACCGTTTTCTTCGATGGGAGTATCCAGCCCCAGAGGCAGACGTTCCACCAAGTCTCTCAGGCCGGACCGGTCGACCGCGGATTCGATTTCGCGCTCGTCATACTGGCTGTAGAGAGTGATGTTATTGCGCAAACTGTCTTCAAAGAGGAAGACATCCTGATAGACTTCAGCAATTCCCCGATTAAGCGGCGCAGGATCGATGGCGCGAAGTTCCCTGTCATCGTAGCTGATTTCTCCCCCATATGATGTATAAACACCCGCCAGCAAATTGAGCAGAGTGGTTTTGCCTGAGCCGGACGGGCCTTTGAGCAGGACTTTTTCGCCTTGAGTGATCTTGAAAGAGACATTTCGCAAAACAGGCTTCTCTTCATAGGAGAAGGATAGATGATTGACTTCCAGATTCCGGTTGAAGGAGAAGGGCTTTGTTCCCAAAGGGGCCGGCGCCTCCCATTCATCGGGGCTGCCGCTGACAATCCGGTCAAAGATAGCCTGGCTGGCCCGAAGTTTGTTCAGATGTGGGAAGACCTGGACCATACCCCAGATGGCCCGCTGAGCGATCTGCGTCATGAAGATGCCCTGCGGCAGGGTGAGTCTGCCGGCGACTAGTCCGCTTCCGACATAGAAAAAAGACAGAACCGTGAAGATGAGTCCCAGGGTTTCCATGGTGCCGCTCTGAAAATAGTCAAAGATATTGAACCGCATTTTAATGGTCTCAAGCGCAGTTACATAGCTCATGGATTTCTCTTTGAAAGGAGCCTCCACCCGGTTGAGCCTCAGGATCTCAAGCCCTGAGAAAACATTGGTCATCTGTTGGGAGAAATCCTTGTTGGCATCTGATTCATGCTCCTTTAAAGTGACGATCTTCTTTTGGAAGCCCCGGCCCAGAAGCGCCAGCAATAAGGTCGCCAGTACGCAGGCCAGGCCGTACTGCCAGTCGAGAAAGATGAGAATGCCAAGCACCAGCACGGTGAGTCCACCGTTGAAGATGACATTCAGGAAGGAGAGGAAAAAGTCATTCTCAAAGATATTCAGGTCGTTGACCAGAAGTGACAGGTAATGATCGCGTGACTTACGCGAGTAGACGCGGACGGGCAGACTCAGGATATGGCGGAAGCCCCGCTTGCGGACGTCGAGCAAGATGTCGCGCATGTAGCCGATACGCATTCTCCTCGAAACCCAGTGAAAGGCGACGGGTGCCAGCATGCCAAGAATCAAAATAGCGATGCGGCTACTGATTTCCGTTCTTGTCCTGGCTTCAAGCAGTGTGAAGGAGAAACCCAGCAGGCCCTCCATGAGAAGTTGCTGAAGAATGGGCAGGAAGGAGGCGACCAGATAGATGATGAAGCCGCGTTTGCGGCTCCACAATAGTTGGTAAAGGGTGATCTGTTCGTTCTTTTTCACCAAGTGACCCTAGAACTCCGTCACAGCCGCCCAGGGGCTTGCCGGGTAAATGTAGCGATGGAG
>JAAZFK010000164.1 GCA_012511735.1 Clostridiaceae bacterium
CCCTGTTTGTTCAACATGATATTGAGGAGCAGGTCATCCATCTGGGTCATCCCTTCTTTGGAGATGCGTTCCATGTTGCGGATGGTCTCTTCGACATCACTTTCGATGACACCGTCGGTGGCCGCGATTTCTTTTCCCCTCATGGCGACCAGAGCTGCCTGAACCGCCCCGTAAATGGACACGGACACCTTGAGCGCGCAACCCAGCTTCGCGCCGTCACAGATCATGCCTGTCAGCGTGCCGAACATATTCTGAACCGCCGCGATCACCTGATCAAGACCACCTCCCATCAGCAGGACCAGGCCGGCGCTCGCGCCCACTGCGGCACCTGTCGCCCCGCAAAGCGGTGACAGGCGGCCATAACTTTTCTTAACATGAATGGCGACCAGATGACTGAGCGTCTGTGCCCGAAGCAGTTCTTCTTCGCTACTTTCCAAATACTCAGCCGCGGCCGAGACGCAGACGGTGGCAGTGATGCCCTGATTGCCACTTCCCGAGTTGCTCATGACCGGGAATGACGCGCCCGCCATACGCGCATCTGCCGCCGCGGCGGTGCGTGAAGCGCAATAATCGGAGAGGGAGCAGGATTCCTTGTCAATGACCGGGCCGGTAGCCTTGTGTGCCTCAGCAATCGAGCGTCCCACCTCCAGGCCGTACTCACCCGTCAAACCTTCCTTCGCTATTCTGTCATTTAACAAGATCGCCTGACGGATGAGCTGAAGCCGATCCAGATCTACCCGGGTCGCGAAGTTCCATATTTCACGTAAATCATCGGGAGAAATCGTAACGGTCAGTTCCTGTAAATGGGAAACGTCGTTGACGAAGCTTGTTTCACCGTCACGTTCAAGTTCCATGATCAGGTCGTGTTTCCAGGCAATCACTGCCCGGCCCTGATGACGCTCGGTCTTGACGGTCACGTCTATGTAAAGTGAAGGTGTTTCCGCGGGCGCGGGTTGTGAGTGAATCCGGCCGTCCGCGCGCAGGCAGCGGGCCTCCTGAATATTTTCTTCTTGAAGATTCTGCAAAACCTGGAGGCCCAGAGCCGGATCCCCGCCAACGGCACCTAGCGCGGCAGCCATATCCGCCCCCATGTCCCGGGTTCCCGGTATGAAGACCCCCATCGCGTTCTTATAAATGCTGACACTGGCCTTGAGATCGATGGACTCGACCGGGCCGGCCCCTGCTTCTTTCTTTGCCAGTGACGCCGCGTAAGCGACCGCCACCGGCTCGGTACAGCCCAAGGCGACGACCAGCTCCTCTTCCAACTGTTTGAGAAAATATTCCTGCTTCATGCCCATCCTCTTTGGATTGAAGCTTAAGACGAGGCTTTGCTCCATTGCTTCTCAGACATAAGAACGAGTGGCTTCCTGCAGTCAGGACAATCGATTGAGGCAATCTGATTGCGCTTGACCAAAGACATACGCTCACCACAGGTCGGGCAAGAGTAGGTAGCCGAAAGTGATTTATCACCTTTGATCAGCCGGACTTGCTTCTTAACCTCCAGGGTACCGCAGTTACGACACCGATAGAGTTCCCTGGAAAAATCGATTTCACAGTCGTCTGATTGAACCAGGTCAATCAGGATCAGAGGATCGATCCTGCCGGATCGGATTTCGTTCAGGATTTCCTTGAAGACACCCGGGTCTTCACCTTGCCGTCCCAGGTAAAAAGTTTCTCGGAAGGGACATTCAGTACAGGCCATCTCATAGGCCAGCCGCCAGGGCAAGCGCGAGGGCTTGTGCGAGGAGACCGTGATATCGGTTCCCTGAACGGGTGCCGTATGGTCGACGAAGAGCACGGTGCGCTCAGTCTCTCCGACGGTGACGGTCACCATGGAGATAGCCACAGGGTCGCCCTTCTTCTTGAGTCGGGTGCCAGGCAGTTGGTCAAGCAGGATGGCTCGCCAGCTTCCATGATTGGCTGGTGACAGGTCTTTGATGCGTACGAAGTTAATGAAGTCATCCGGCACCTGGGGCAGACTCTGGGAAGTTTCATCTTCCTCC
>JAAZFK010000165.1 GCA_012511735.1 Clostridiaceae bacterium
TCGCGGGCAACTTTATGAGCAAATCTTTAAGAAAGGAGGAGTGTTGATGCCTACGTTCAACCAGTTGGTAAACAAGGGACGGAGATCGAAGAAAAGTAAGACCAGCGTTCCGGCACTGGCTTCAGGGCTGAATACCTTGAAGCGCCGCGCTTCCTATTACGCGTCACCGCAAAAACGCGGGGTTTGCACCGTGGTCAAAACAACTACGCCAAAGAAGCCTAACTCTGCGCTTCGCAAGGTGGCTCGTGTCCGTCTTACCAATCAGCACGAGGTCTTTGCCTATATCCCCGGAATCGGTCATAACTTGCAAGAGCATAGTGTGGTTCTGATTCGCGGTGGTCGTGTCAAGGATCTGCCGGGCGTTCGTTATCACGTGATACGCGGAACGCTTGATACGGCGGGTGTGACTGATCGGAAACAAAGCCGTTCCAAGTACGGGGCCAAGCGCCCAAGGGTCGCCAAGACCAAGTAACGACCAGCGGTTGGACAAACATGCAAAGGAGAACACGCCTCTTTATTTAGGCCTGTTTTTTGTGCATGACACGTGTCCATATCGTGAGTACCTGTGGTTTCGGGTTGTTTAAGCAGAACCCGCATAATCATGAAAGGAGGGAAGACCATTGCCAAGGAAAGGCCATATCCCCAAAAGAGAAGTGCTGCCCGATCCTGTCTACCATGACATAAGGGTGGCGAAGCTAATTAACAATGTGATGTTGGACGGCAAGAAAGACCTTGCCCAGAATATCGTGTACAACGCCTTCGATCTGATCGAAGCGCGGGCTGGCGAAGCGCCATTGGAAGTGTTTAACAAAGCCATGGAAAACGTCATGCCTGTGCTCGAAGTCAAGGCACGCCGTGTCGGCGGATCCAACTATCAGGTTCCGATCGAAGTGCGGCCTGACAGACGTCAGACCCTGGCTTTGCGCTGGATTGTCCAGGCTGCGCGCACCAGAAGTGAGCGCACCATGAAAGAGCGGCTCGCCAATGAGTTGCTTGACGCGTCCAAGCAGGCCGGTGCGGCGCACCGTAAGAAAGAAGAGATCCACCGCATGGCAGAAGCCAATCGTGCCTTTGCCCACTACCGGTGGTAGAAAAGCTGAAGAAAGAAGCAGGAGAACAAACAGATGCCAAGAGAATTCTCACTTGAGAATACAAGAAATATCGGCATCATGGCCCATATCGACGCCGGCAAAACGACGACGACGGAACGTATCCTTTACTACACCGGACGGATCCACCGGCTTGGCGAGACGCACGAAGGCGCCGCCACGATGGATTGGATGCCCGAAGAACAAGATCGCGGGATAACGATTACCTCAGCCGCGACCACAACCATGTGGAAGGGATGCCGGATCAATATCATCGATACGCCCGGCCATGTCGATTTCACTGTCGAAGTTGAAAGATCGCTCCGAGTTTTAGACGGGGCGGTCACAGTTTTGTGCGCCAAAGGCGGCGTTGAGCCGCAGACGGAAACCGTCTGGCGCCAGGCCGACACCTATGGGGTTCCCCGCATCGCCTACATCAACAAAATGGACATTGTCGGCGCCGATTTCTTTCATGTCGTCAAGATGATGGAGGACAGGCTCGGAACCAACGCGGTGCCGATCCAGCTGCCAGTCGGTAAAGAAGATTCCTTTATCGGCATCATCGACCTGATGACCATGAAGGCGGAACTCTATGAGGATGAGGACCTGGGCAAGACCATTACCGAGGCCGATATCCCTGAGGACCAGCTGGAGGAAGCAAAGGAATGGCGATCCAGGATGGTTGAGGCCATCTGTGAAACCGATGATGGCTTGGCTGAGAAATTTCTCAGCGACCAGGTGATTTCAGTTGAAGAATTGAAAAAAGCGCTTCGGAACGCGACCATCGCTACAGAGATTACCCCTGTGACCTGCGGTTCTTCCTACAAGAACAAGGGTGTTCAGATGTTGTTGGACGCCATGGTGGAATACCTGCCATCGCCCGTCGACATCCCGCCCGTGACAGGCATTGACCCCAGAACCGGGGAAGAGTTGACCCGTCCCGCGGACGACAAGGCTCCTTTCTCTGCGCTGGCTTTCAAGGTCATGACCGATCCTTATGTGGGTCAGCTCTGTTTCTTCCGCGTGTACAGCGGCAGTCTCAAGGCCGGCACTTATGTGAGGAACGCCACCAAGGACAAGAGGGAGCGGATCGGCCGCATTCTGATGATGCATGCCAACCACCGCTCGGACGCCAGTGAAGTCTACGCGGGCGACATCGCCGCAGCCGTCGGATTGAAAAATACCACGACCGGTGACACGCTGACGACAGAACAAGCGCCCATCATTCTGGAGAGCATGGACTTTCCGGAACCGGTTATCTCGGTCGCCATCGAGCCCAAGTCCAAAGCCAGTCAGGACAAACTGGAAATTGCCCTGGCCAAACTGGCGGAGGAGGACCCCACCTTCCGGACCCGGGTCGACAAGGAAACGGGACAGATGATTGTCTCGGGCATGGGTGAACTCCACCTGGCCATCATCGTCGACCGGTTGCTTCGGGAGTTCAAGGTTGAGGCCAACGTAGGCCAGCCCCAGGTGGCATACCGTGAAACCATCACCAAAGCCGCCAAGGGTGAGGGCAGGTTCGTCCGTCAAACGGGGGGCCATGGCCAGTACGGTCACGCCATCATCGAAATTTCACCGCTTGAACCGGGAGAGGGCTTCGTTTTTGAAGACAAAACGGTTGGAGGCGTGGTGCCCAAGGAATTTATCAAACCGGTTGAAGAAGGCATCCGTGACGCCATGAACGGCGGCGTGGTCGCCGGCTACCCGGTTGTCGACCTGAAGGCCACCCTGATCGATGGCTCCGCCCATGACGTGGACTCGTCGGACATCGCCTTCCGGATCGCCGGCTCCATGGCCTTGAGAGATGCGCTGAAACGGGCGGATTCCATCCTGATGGAGCCCATCATGAAGGTGGATGTCATCGTCCCGAGCGAATATCTGGGCGACGTCCTGGCCGATCTGAGCGCCAGGCGGGGTCAGATCCAGGGCATGGAGGCGACCCACAACGCGCAGGTCGTTGACGCCTTCGTCTCATTATCGGAGATGTTCGGCTACGCGACCGCCTTGAGGTCAAGGACACAGGGAAGAGGAGTGTTTACCATGCAGGCCAGTCACTTCGAGCAAGTGCCGGAAAGCATCCGGGTCAATATGGTGACACACCGTTAAAAGGGAAAAGGGGGCTGTAACAGGCGCCCTTGCGCGATGAAGATTGCGCATATACATGTTTTATGAGAAGATTGTAAGACTAAAAAAAATAAAATTATCAGATCCAAATAACGATCGACCAGCAGGAGGATATCTGAATGGGAAAACAGAAATTTGAAAGAACCAAACCACACGTCAACGTCGGGACGATTGGTCACGTCGACCACGGCAAGACGACCTTGACAGCGGCCATCACCAAGGTGCTCTCAAGCGAGGGTCTGGCCAGTTTTACCGACTATGCCGCCATTGACAAGGCACCCGAAGAGAGAGCCCGCGGTATCACCATCAACGCCTCACACGTTGAGTACGAGACAGCCAGCCGCCACTATGCGCACGTTGACTGCCCGGGTCACGCTGACTACATTAAGAACATGATCACAGGCGCAGCCCAGATGGACGGCGCCATCCTGGTCGTATCAGCTGTTGACGGCCCCATGCCCCAGACCCGTGAGCACATCCTGCTCGCCCGTCAGGTGGGTGTTCCCGCCATCGTCGTCTTCATGAACAAGACGGACCAGGTTGACGATCCTGAGATCCTGGATCTGGTCGAGATGGAGATCCGTGAGCGCCTGGACGAGTATGACTTCCCCGGCGACGATACGCCTATTATCCGCGGATCCGCCCTGCAGGCGCTGGAATCCGAAAGCACAGATCCCGATGATCCGGTTTACAAACCCATTCTGGAGCTGATGGAAGCCGTTGATACCTTCATCCCAACACCGGCCCGCCCGATCGACCAGCCTTTTGCCTGCCCGATCGAAGACGTGATGACCATCACCGGCCGCGGTACCGTTGTAACCGGCCGTGTTGAGCGTGGACAGATTGACGTCAACAAGCCGGTTGAGATTGTTGGATTGGCTGACGAACCCAGGAAGACGGTTGTCACCGGGATCGAGATGTTCCGCAAGATGCTGGATCACGCCGAAGCGGGCGACAATGTCGGCCTGCTCCTGCGCGGTGTGTCCCGCGACGAGGTCCGCCGTGGCCAGGTCGTGGCAGCGCCCGGATCCATCAAGCCCCACACCAAGTTCATCGGCCAGGTCTACGTCCTGACCAAGGACGAGGGTGGACGTCACAAGCCCTTCTTCGACGGCTACCGTCCCCAGTTCTACTTCCGTACCACGGACGTGACAGGTGTGGCCCGTCTGCCGGAAGGTGTTGAGATGTGTATGCCTGGCGACCACGTCGAGATTGATGTTGAGCTGATTACGCCAATCGCCATCGAGCCCGGCCTCAAATTCGCTATCCGCGAAGGTGGCAAAACGGTCGGCTCAGGCACCGTCGTCAAAATCGTCGAGGACTGACAAGTCCTGACCACGATCAAAAAGTGAGGGCGCTCCGGGGATTGTTACCGGGGCGCTCTTTGTTTGCAAGGACTTATGAGACAATAAAAAGAGTCCAGGAGGTAGTCAAGATGCAAGATATTCTATTAGTCGTTGATATGCAAAACGATTTTGTGGACGGTTCACTGGGAACCCCGGAAGCCCAATCAATCGTTTCTAATGTGGTGGAGAAAATGAAGGACTTCCAGGGACCGGTTCTCTTTACCCAGGACACGCACGGTGAAGATTACCTGGAAACCCAGGAGGGCAGGCTCCTCCCCGTTGAGCATTGCATCCGGGGGACCGAAGGATGGAAAATCGTCGACGACGTCGCGAGTGCCCGTCAGGGATCGGTGATCGAGAAGGATACCTTTGGCGCGCGCGACCTCCCGGGCCGTCTGCTGGAGATGAACCAGGAGGATCCCATCCGGTCCATCACCCTGGTCGGTCTTTGCACGGATATCTGTGTAATCTCCAACGCTTTAATGATCAAAGCCTACCTGCCCGAGGTCGAAATCCTGGTCGACGCTTCCTGCTGCGCCGGCGTCACCCCCGAGAGCCATAAGATCGCTCTGGAAGCCATGAAGGTCTGTCAGGTCAGCGTGACAGGTGAGGCTGACAACTAAGTGCGGGCGGGCCGGAGCCCGTCGTAATCTCCTTCACGGTATCCGACCAGCACCTGGTCCTCCAGGACAAGAATCGGCCGTTTCACCAGCATGCCGTCGGTCGACAGGATGTCAATCTTGTCATCTTCGGTCATGGCAGGCAACTTATCCTTGAGTTTGAGCTGGCGGTAGCTGGCGCCGCTGGTGTTGAAAAAAGCTTTGATCGGTTTGCCACTTTTGGCAATCCAGCTGGCCAGCTCCTCCCGGTTGGGTCTGTCCTTCTTGATATCACGGAAGAGATAAGGAATTTTGTTTTCATCAAGGAACCTCCTTGCTTTGCGGCAGGTCCCTCAAAGGGGGTAACAGACGAACAGGTTCATTTTCAGCTCCTTTCCTTGGGCGCGCCCCGGGCGTCAAGCCGGAGCGCTTCTTGATAATCTTGCGGTGTATCCAGGTCGAAAGCCGCCAGGTGATCCCTGAAGGGAATTTCGACGAGGGCCTCGGGATGATTCTGGAACAGTTGCCGGCCTCCCTGGTCACCGGTCAGCGAAGCCATGTCGGGATAAAAGACCCGGCTGACCAGGACGGGTGACGAGCGCTTGCCTCCGATCAGGGGAATCATCATTTTCCCCGCTTCGAATTCTTCCATCAGTTGGCGCATGAGCAGGGGGGATACAAAGGGTTGATCGCCGGGGACATAGAAACTGGCCAGATTATCTGTGGCCAAAGAGCGGGTTCCCATGGCAACCGAGCTGCCCTGGCCTTCCTGGTAGCGGTCATTAGTGACGAAGGTCACACTCGACTCCGGTCGCAGCTCCCGGATCGCGCCTTCAATGGCCTCTTTCACCCGTTCCTCCTCGAAGCCCAGGACGACGACCAGGTCGCGGACGTCGCTTGACAGGACCCGGCTGACAGTGCGGGCGATCAGGGGCTGATTCCCCAGAGGCAAAAGCAGCTTGTTGGGTTCTCCCATCCGCTCCGATTTACCCGCGGCCAAAAGGACTGCGGAGAAGGGCGCGGTTGAGGCGCGCCTCTTCGAAAGTCCATAACAGGTCTTTTGTTCATCCTGATCCAAGCCCTTGAAAAAGACGGCATCTACCCGGGCGAATTCGAGTATCTGTTCCGCCAGCTCAATGTAGAAGGCAAGGGTTCTCTTGCTCTCCTCAAGGCAGTCCACCTGGTTGAATACGACGGCGATCTTGCTGGTTGGGGGGATTCCCTTGAAGAAAAGACCCGAACGAAGCAGGTCGATGAGATGGGAAACGCCAATCGGTTGACCAGGTTCGAGTCCTGTCGCCTGCGAGAAAAGCCGTGACCGGTGGACTGTATCTTCATCCAATGGTTTGCCCAGGGCTGACATTCCCAAGAGGATCAAGGTCAGATCGGTTGTTTTCGGGATGACCGGCTCGTGTGCCGCGTGGGCTTTCAGCGGCTTTCGTTTCGAACCGTCCGCTTCACAGAGGACGATGGTGTCGCCCACCGCTTTCTCTCTTTGTTCCCGTACCCAGCCATCCAGTTCATTTCGGTCAATCCCCCGTCGCTTATCAGGATTGCCTGCAAAAGCCGTGCCCAGCCAGACACCTGAATCAGGGGGAGGAGTCAGGGAGATCCGGGTCAGGCCTGGATTCATCTGTTGTTTCTTTGAAAGAGGAGGCGCGACCCCGGCAGCCGCGCCGGGGACTCCCAGAGCCGTGGTAGTGGTCAGAATGGAGCGGGACCGGATTGAGGTGTCAAAAAGATGGATCAGGGTGCTTGTCTTGCCGCCACCGCCAACCGCACTGACCACAAAGGGAGAGGCGTAATGTCTTTCCCGGTCCCTGATCAGTGAGCGGACATAGGCGTCCAGGGTCAGCGTATTGTTTTCCATCTCTTTAATGTGCCAGGATTGCTTCCAGGACACCACCGGCAATGGTGCGTCCCTTGTCACTGATGGTTCGTGTGTAGTCGACGTCCGCCCGGGGATCGACATCCCCGATTTTCTGGCCTTCTCTGACTTTGAAACCGTCAGCGATCAAGCCACGCACGACGCCGCTGATCAGGGCCGGGACAGGTTGACCGTCGACGGTCAGGATGACGTCACCTGCCTGGACCAGATCACCGATCTCATACAGGTTACGGGTGATCCCCGGACCCGGTGCCCGTAAAACCCGATCCTTATTGATACCTTGAATGGTGCCGGGGATGCCCGTGTTGGCGATCGCCTGACCCTGGTGAATCAGCCGGCCCAGGTAATGGCCCCGTTTGGTTTCGATGACCACATGGGCGTGTTTGCCCGCCTCGATTCCGGGCCCCAGCCCGATCACAAGCGGCGCCCAGGAGATGTCATAGTCTGGTGTTTTTTTACTCAGGGTGGCGTCGATGAAGACATCCGGCCTGATATGGTCAATGAGCTGCCGGTCCGGAATGGTCAAAATGGGCACCAGGCCCTCTTTCAATGTCGGTTCAATTTCCTCAAGATCTCGGATATGACGCGAACGGACCCCTTCAACGGTCCAGTCTCCCTGGTAGATGGCGTTGCAGAAAGAAACCGTGCGGCGAACACAGGAAGGGGCGGGGAGATCGGAGACAAGAACACGAAATCCCACCTGGTGGAGCTTGTGTATCACAGCGGACGCCAAGTCGCCTCCGCCCCGGATCAGGATCGTTTTATTCATTGTTTGACTCCTTCGAAAAGACCCGGCAGCGCCCGTGGTCAATCGGCAAGGCTGTCGAAGTATCCCTGAATCAGGACAACAGGAGTTCCCTTGTCGCCACTCCCGGAGGTCAGATCGGCCAGGGAACCCAGCAAATCAGTCAGCTGGCGTGGTGTGGTGCCTCCGGCGTTGGTTTCAAAATCCTGATCCTGATCTTTCCCGGCAATGACCCGGCGGATCGCTTCTTCCAGTTCCTGACCCGAGAGTTCTGCAAAGCGGCTGTCTGTCAAATACTTCAGTTTTACTTCCCTTGGTTTGCCGCCCAGACCGTCCGTGAAGGCGGGTGAAACAACCGGGTCGGCCAATTCCCAGATTTTGCAGACCGGGTCCTTGAATGCCCCGTCTCCATAGATCATGACTTCGATGTGTTTACCTGTTTCCTGCTGGAAAAGATCTGAAACGGCATCGACGAAGGACTTGCCAGCCCTGGGAAAAAGCTTGACCCGCTCGTCACTTGCCTTGTTGCTGCCCAGGAGTCCATATTGCTCATGGAAGCCGCTTCCATTGACAGATTCAGTTAAAATGTCATCCAGGCCCAGGACGCGGCTGGCTCCGGCGCGCTCAATCAGTCGTTTGGTCCGCTCGCGGTTGTGGACATCGCAGACCAGGACATAGGGGCTGTAGTCAAGGATGGTAAGCGGATCGTTGGCCAGAATAATTTCGGCTTCGCATTGCTCGCCTTCAATAATTTCACGATAGAAGTCAACGTAATCAACACCGGTAAAGGTGTGACGATTAACGCCGAACAACTCACGGTAACGGGCCTCAGGAAGGCAGTCCTTGAGAGGATCAATCCCTTTCTCATCCATTTGGTCCAGATCCATCAGGCTGTTGCCGACCTCATCCGAGGGATAGCTGAGCTGGAGGATGATTTTCTTGGCCCCCCGGGCAATACCCCGCAGGTTAACGGCAAACCGGTTGCGGCTTAAAATAGGGAAGATGACACCAATCCGGCCTTCAGGAAATTTCCTTTGAATATCCCAGGCAATATCGTCGCAGGTCGCGTAATTGTTCTCCGCCCTGGCGACAACCGATTCAGTCACAGCGACTACGTCCCGGTCTGCCAGCGTGAAGCCTTCGTCACGCGCGGCCAGCATGACACTGTCAACAATGATTTGAGGGAGATTGTCTCCTCCCCTGATAATGGGGGTCCTGATACCTCTTGAAGTCGTCCCTGTACGTCTTGTCATCTCATTTGCGGGAAGTCCCGCTTCTCCTTTCAGCTTACCCGGTGCCCGGGCCTGAATCTTGTTGCCAAAAACCCCGCCCGGGGAACCGCCCCAGCCGAATCAATCGGAAAGCGGAAAAAATGACGCGCCAACCCTGTTGGCCAACGGCGTCGAAGGGCCGGCGCGTTTCGATTGGCGGAAGCATGTGAGAATCGAACTCACCCGGGAGGCTCCTAACCCCCCTCAACGGTTTTGAAGACCGCGGGGCACACCAGAACCCATCTGCCTCCACCGTGTATTGTCAAGCTTGGCAGCGGATTTGTCAACTTTTATAGGTGAAAAAAACTTGTGTTACGTGGCAGAAAGCCGGCGGTGACGCTTGATCAGAATCATGACCAAGCCGAAAACAAAAGTAATGACCGCGATGAATTGTGAGGTGGAAAGACCGAGCAGGAAACCCCGGTAATCATCACCCCGCCAAAACTCCAGGGTAAAACGGATGACCGCGTAACTACAAAGATAGAGGTAAAGTAAGATGCCTGAATATTTTGATTTTCGTAAAAACCACCATAAAATAAAAAAGAGAGAGAAATTTAGGAAAGCCTCCAGAAGTTGGACAGGAAAACGCCTGATCCCGTTGGCTTCCTCGATGATGGCATTCCGGTAGATAAAGCCGATTTTGCATTCCACGCCAAAGCAGCAACCGCCCAGGAAGCAGCCAATCCGGCCGAATCCGTGAAAGAGCGGGATGGCCGCCGCCGCTACGTCAGCATAGCGATCGGTGTCAAGTTTCTTCTTTCTGGCCAGAAGCAAGCCTGCCAGCATTCCCGTGATCAGGCCCCCATAGTAGACCGCGCCTCCGAAGAGGTATTGGATGTAATCGATGAACTGAGAGAAAGAAGAGATTTTGCCCAGATTCAAGACAAAGATCCTCAATTCCTGGAAGTTTACCAGCGCATAGGTCAAGTGGCTGCCCGCCCAGCCGGCAAAAGCCGCGACCAGCAATAGAACCGTCATGTCAAGAGGATCAAGCGCGTTTCTTTTTGCGTACTGATAAGCGAAGCTGCCGGCGGTGAGAACGCCGATCAAGGACAGGAGGGCGTAAACACTGATCAGTCTGTCGAAAAGATAAAAGTAGGGAAGCATCTCAATTAGTCGTCCGATTCCATGTTTTGATCAAATGAAAAAGCGCCGGCCGGGAGATCCAATCACCTGGGCCGGCGCTTTCGATTGTTACGCTAGTCGCGTGTTACGCGGGTGTCAAGTTTTCCGGGTCGACTCAGCTTAATGTGCCGATTGCGTCAAAGCCCTTCTTGAGCGCGCAGGCGACGGAAGCATAGCAGATGATTCCGATGATGGCGAAAACCGTGCCGACGATTCCAAGTACCAGGCCCGCGACAGCCAGTCCGTTGCCGGAACCGATCTGTTTGGCTTTTTTCATCCCCATGACACCGAAGATGATCCCCAGGACGGCGAGGACAGCGGTGAAATACATGACGTACGGAATGAACGAGCCGATAATGCCCAGAACACCACAAACCAGCGCCGCAATGGCCATGCCATTCGTCTGTGCGGGAGCCGGGGGCGGGGCGTAGCCGCCAGGTTGTTGATATTGCGTATTGTTTTCCATATGTCTCCTCCAACAATATAAAAAAA